>NZ_CP092831.1:5655000-5839239 GCF_022531965.1 Paenibacillus peoriae
ACTGAACTCCTACAATTAAAAATACGGCAAAAATAACATACCCCTGAATCACCGGATAATCTCGCTGTGTAATCGCATCTATAAAATACTTGCCCAACCCCGGCCATGAAAAAATGGTCTCTACAATCACATTACCTGCCAGCATAAATGATAGATTGGTACCTAGCAGTGTAATTATAGGCAGAACCGCATGCCTAAATATCTCAAAAAACAAGATATGCATACGGGAAAAGCCTCGAGCCTTCGCTGCTTTCACAAAATTCCGGTCACCCAGCTCCAGCATTTGAGCGCGCAGTACGCGTGCTTGCACAGCTCCCAAACCTGCGCCAAGAGTCAGCGCTGGGAGCACTAGATGTGTCCAGTCCTCCCTTCCCATGGATGGGAGCCAGCCCAAGCGAACGGAGAATAGATAGATCAACAGAAAACCAAACCAAAAAGAGGGGATCGACGATCCCAGCAGGGCGAACAGCCTGCCCAGACGATCCAGTGGGCCGCTGATTTTCAGCGAGGCAGCCAGCCCCAGCCCCAGCGTAAGCACCGTCATGACGGCGAAGCCCGCAGCAGCTAGCTCCACAGTAGCAGGAAGTCTGTTCCACAGTTCGGCTAGCACCGACTCCTTGGATACATACGAAGTGCCCCAATGCCCTGTGAACACATCCCGCAGCCAGTTCACATATTGAATATGAAGCGGTTCGTTTAAGCCCAGTTCCTTTCGTAGCGTCGTCAACGCCTCCTCAGAGGCAGGGATATTATGCGCGGTGAGCAAAATGGTAGCAGGGTCTCCAGGGGCCAGCCGCATCAGTACAAAAGTCAGCGTGGATACAACGAATACAATAATGAGCAGCTGCGCCACACGTTCCAGTATAAAACGAATCATAGGATACGCAGCTCGTTATTCCGCAATATCGGATTGCGCTGTAATGTAGTAATACTCGATCGGATGGGGTGTAAAACCCTCCACCCCTTTTTTCACACCAAACACATTATCAGGATGCACAATGAACGACTGTGGCAAATCCGTATTGATGATATCCAGCGCTTGTAGTGTCATGGCATTACGCTGCGCTGTATCCTTCGCCAACTTTAAGCTGTTCAGAATACTCTCTAGCGGTTTGGAACTATAACGGCTTACATTGGCTTCGCTTTTCGAAGAATAAAACATGTCCATAAAATATTGCGGCTCTCCTGTATGAGCAGTAAGCATGCTGTACATAGCAAAATCCCAATCATTTTTGGTCAACGCCTCGTCGATATTTTCCACCTTGCGAATCTTGACCTGGATTCCCTCTTTCAGCAATTGGCTTTGGATGACCTCAGCCATAACAGAGAGTTCCGGACGCTGAGGGAAAGTCAGCAGCGTAACCTCGAACGGCTTGCCTTGCTTAGTCCATGTCCCTTGGGCGTCCTTTTGCCAGCCATCCTTTGTTAACAACTGCCCCGCCGTTCCGTCCAGCGCTTTACGTTCAATTTTACCGAAGGGAAGAATGCTCGGGAACGGACTGCTTGCTTCCGTACTGAAGCCCCTCATGACGGCGCTCACAATCGATGCGCGTGGAATCAGGCTGTCCACCACCTTACGGTTCGCCGCATCCTTGAATACTGGCGATTCCATATTGTACACGATCATATGGGTGCGCAAGGACGGAGCCGACAGCACTTGTAGCCTGTCGTTCTTTTTCAGTACCTCTGCGTTATCAACCGGAATATCCGTCGCTACATCCACCTCGCCGGATTGCAGCGCCATCAGGCGCGAATTCCCGTCCGTAATGAACTTCATCGTCGCTTCAGCCAATCGTGCCTTCTCGCCCCAATATCCGTCATAACGCTCTACGACCAAGGATTGGTCCTTGTTGAACGCTTTGATTTTAAAGGCGCCTGTCATCGCTGGGTAACTCTGCTCATCTTTCATTGATGCCACATCCAGTACAATCGTCGATGGATCAGCTAGATTGGACACCAACGCCGCATTTGGCTGGTTTGTCGTGATCTTCAAGGCCAGCGGGCCGCTTACATCAATGGACTTCACATTCAGTAAATCCTTCGCCAGATGGCTTTTCTCAATAGAGCGTAACAAAGACGCTTTTACACTTGCTGCACCCATACTTTTTCCATTATGAAAAGTGACTTTATCCTGCAAGCTGAACGTCCAAACTGTAGGGCTATCCTGCTTCCACTCCTTTGCCAGCCAAGCCACAGGCTCCAGCTTTTCATTCAAACGTACCAGTGTCTCACCTGCACCGGATCGCATCACATCCCAGCTATTATCTCCATGCGGGTCAACGCCTGACGGTTTCCATGTATACGCCATTACCAGCTTTTTATCTGTCGCTGTTTGTTGTGCTGACGCGTTCTCACCCTTGCCGGAGCTATCCGACGTCCTATTGCTGGCACATCCCGAAAGAGCCATAACTGCCAGCAGCAGCATCACCCCTGTACATATCAACCATGAACGCCTGCTACGATTGCTAATCATTCGATGAATCCCCCTCTATCTTGTAAAACCGCATAAAACTAACGCAAAACGCGAAAAAAGCATTCCAGACCACTTAATTAGCAGTCAGAAATGCCTTCAATATAAAATGTCAGAACTCACCTCGAAGCCAACTCCAAAAACATAGAAGGGATCAGATCGGTTTCAGACATTCCGTATGCAGCACGCCTAACCACCTCCCCAGCATCCCGTGGGTCTGACAGTGATGTCAAAACAGGCAGGTCTCCTGACTCCAAGCGTATCTTTCAGGCCTTCCCGGTTCTTCACAATTCCAGTGGCTGTTCTGAAAGCTCCAGCAGTATCCTGCTGATGCCTGTATACAGTGGCGGGCCCGTGTCGGAATCAACCGAACTTCCCTTTTAAGTGAACATGCTCAACAACTATGTACATCGTCTCTACGAAACCCCATACATAGAGTTGTCCGGCTCACACCTGTTTTCTTCCTTTATTTCTTTTCATTACGATCTTATTTTGTTGTCACAGGCTTGTCAATAAAGGCTGCACAATAATTTAAATTTGAACGATAAGGTAGAAACAAGACATAACCTCCAATTGCGTGCACGCAATTGAAGTGTTAAAATTAGGTATAGAGTAAACCACCGTGTCCGTATACTAAAAAGAGTCTTCGCCGCGCCAACGGCAAAGACTCTTAGGACTTGAAAGGCTGTGGATCACCACCACGGCGCGCTGCATAACTAAATGTCAATGCAAACGAAACCCACCGTTAGGGGCCAACCTAATTACGCGGTGGGTTTTCGCTTGTTCCGAAATTTTCGACGTAGCCAGCGATAAAGTTTACGAATACTAAACGCCAGGCTTAGTAACGTAACCATCCAACGCAACACATCGTAGCACGACACAAGGTTGACCATCGGCTTCACCCCCTTTCGGGAAGCTGCACCGTGGTCCGAAAACATCCACCACTATTCAAAATCCATAAGGTAAATTATACCATGATATCGCCCGCTGCTCTAGCAAATTCTTCTAGTAAGTAAACTGGAAAACGCACCAAATTAGAGCTACCCATTTCATTCCGCAGTTTATCTATATATCCCCAGACAGCAAGGGGATATACTATCTGGATAACCCCTTGCCAAACAGCCGGAAAAGAGGCATACGTCCTCTCTCCGGCTATCTTTATTTATTTCTAATCATCAAACCTTCTGTGGAACCTCCTGAACCGTCACGCTTTTGACCGATTCCCCTTGTTTTCTCGTCAAAACGATGTTCAAGACAATCGCTGTAATCGAGCCCGAAACGATACCATTTTGCAGCAGCATTTTGGCAAAGCTCGGCAGCTGGTCGAACATTTGTGGCAGAACGGCAGAGCCTAGGCCCACGGCAATACTGCATGCTGCGATCAGCAGATTGCTTTCCTTCCGCAGATCCACTTCTGACAAAATAGACATGCCTGATGCAGCGACCGAGCCAAACATGACGATCATCGCCCCGCCCAGCACAGCGTTAGGAATCACTGTCGTTAAAGCAGCCAGCTTAGGCAGCAAACCGAGAACAACCATGATACCGCCCGCAGCAAAAATAACGTTCCGCGATTTGACGCGTGTGAGCGAGATCAGACCCACATTTTGCGAGAAGGCTGTATAAGGAAACGCGTTAAAAATACCCCCAAGCATAATCGCAAGTCCTTCCGAACGAAGTCCATTGACGATCTGCTTTTGCTCTACCTTTTGATCAATCGCCTTGCCTACTGCCAGATAAACACCCGTAGACTCGACCATGCTGACAATATTGACGATAATCATCGTACAAACTGCCATAATGCTAAACTCTGGCTTACCAAAATAAAATGGCTGCGCAACACTCACCCATGACGCATCTGCCACGGGAGCAAAATGCACCATTCCCATCGCATAAGCAACCACCGTGCCTGCAAACAGACCGATGAGCACGGAAATCGAGCGCATAAAGCCCTTTGCTAACCGATTCACAAGCAGAATAACCAATAATGTAACCAGCGCCAGCAGCAAATTACGCGGCTGTCCAAAATCCGCGCTGCCCTGGCCACCTGCTACATTGTTCATCGCCACCGGAATAAGGGATAGACCGATAATTGTAACGACCGAACCCGTAACGACCGTCGGGAAAAAGCGTAGCAGCTTGCCATACAGCGGTGCCGCAAGCACCACGAATATACCAGACAAAATAATGGCACCGTACGCTGTCGCCAAATTTGAGGTCGAAGCAATCGCGATGATAGGCCCTACTGCCGTGAACGTACAGCCTAAAATGACAGGCAGTCTACTACCGAAAAAGCGTGTGCCCATAATTTGTAATAACGTAGCAATCCCGCAAGTGAACAGATCGGCAGCCACCAAATAAGCCATCTGGGCTGGAGTTAGGTGCAATGCTCCCCCTACAATTAGAGGTACAGCAATGGCTCCAGCGTACATCGCCATGACATGCTGGAAGCCCAGTGCGAATAACTTTTGTTTACTTAACATCCCACATTCTCCTTAACAGGAGCAATTACTGCGCCAGCTTCCTCTATAAAATGGACCTCGCCTGGTGCCATGGAAGCGATACGCGCAAGAGAACGTACGGCGATGCCTCTTTGCTCCAACAGTCCACGGCCTTCCTGGAAGATCTTCTCAATCACACAGCCAACCCCGGCCAGCTCCGCTCCTGCTTCCTTTACAATATCCGTAAGTCCGACCAATGCTGCACCAGTTGCCAAAAAATCATCTACGATCAGCACATGGTCGCTGGCATCGAGATATTTTTGGGAGATACTCACCTGATAGGTTTCCTGCCGAGTGAACGAATGAACCTCTGCGAAGTATACCTGCTCATTCAGCGTGATGGCCTTCTTTTTCTTTGCATAAATGAACGGGACCCCCAAGGCAATAGCAGTAGCCATTGCAAATTGAATACCACTAGCTTCAATGGTAAGCACCTTGGTGATCGGAGCACTGCCGAACAGGCGTGCAAACTCCTTACCAATCTCTAATGCTAATGCTGTATCTACCTGATGATTCAAAAATGAATCTACCTTTAATACGGTGTCAGATAAAATCTGTCCTTCTTGACGAATACGTTCCTCCAAAACTTTCATTATGCGAGTATCGCTCCTTCTGTACTTTAAAATAGTGAGGATTTTGCAAAATACTGAACAGTAAAACCTGCCAAAACCAAAAAAGGACAGGCTCCCTTGAGTTGTTTCTCAAGTGAAGCCTGTCCTTGGGGTTATAATCCCTGACGGATTGGCGCACAAATAAATGCCCGCATTCATCCGAAGCCGATGCGCTATCACTCATAGTCGGACGATTACAGTGGTCGTCCGGTAGAAACTTTTGGGCCATATCCCCAATATTATACGAGTCATATGAAATTGATATCTTGTATACTACACCCTCTGGCGGGCGGTTTCAAGACTATTTTTCATACAGACAGCAGCATTTGGAGAACCTTCCACAATTGGAATATCGTAAAATCAAATCGACCTTTGTTGAAGGTATATATATAGTAGAAAACAGATGTTAAAAAACAAAAATACATACAAAACAACATTCAATTTTAATTATAGTTTTAAAAAACAAAAATAAATCCACAAATTTCACTTCCGTTTCTGTTGACTGCAAAGAAAAACGGAAGTAGTATGGAGTTAGTTAAGAAAACAAAAGGCAGACTTTCAGGCTGCCCGTATTTTATCCATGCAAGGAGATTGGATATGAATAATTATCTTGCTGTTGATATTGGAGCTTCAAGCGGTAGGCTCGTAGGTGCAACTCTGCAAGGTGACCAGCTACACTTGCAAGAGCTTCACCGTTTCAACAACTCCTTTACCGAAAAAGACGAACACGATTACTGGAATATCGACGAACTATTAAATGAGATTATTCAGGGCTTGCAAAAAGCTAAACAGAAGGGGATTCATTCCTGTACGCTCGGCATTGATACATGGGCTGTAGATTACGTGCTGCTTGATCAGAAAGGTAACCGCATTCATGAGGTATACGCTTACCGGGATGCACGTACCCTCCATGCGCCTGACAGGCTGCACCAGCTCATCAGTCGAGAGGCTGTGTATGAGAAAACAGGCATTCAGGAACTAAACTTTAATACCCTGTATCAGCTGTTCGTCCATGATCGGGAACAGCTTGCCCAGGCGGATAAAATATTGATGGTCCCCGATTATCTGTACTATCGCCTGACAGGCATCATGATCAATGAAATCACGAATGCGTCCACGATGCAGCTTCTCAACGTGAACACCCGAGAGTTTGATGAAGACCTGCTGTCCCTGCTCCAACTGCGACGTAATCAGTTTTCAGAGCTCGCAGAACCTGGGCGGGTTCTGGGTTCTCTTTTGCCGGAGCTTGTTCAAAAATACGATCTTCCGGACTGTCAGATCATTCTTGCGCCTACTCACGATACTGCATCGGCCGTTGCAGGTGTCCCGTCACAGCGGGAAGAATCCTGGGCTTATATTAGCAGCGGAACGTGGTCACTACTGGGAATGGAACGATCCGAAGCCTTGAATACCAAGGCAGCCATGCAGGCGAACTACACCAATGAGTGGGGCGCTTACGGTACGTACCGTTTTCTGAAAAATATTATGGGATTATGGATGATTCAGGAGGTTCGAAGAGAGGGCGGCTTCGCACATAGCTTTGCCGAATTGGCCGAACTGGCTTCAGCAGAGGCACCATTTGTCAGTCTCGTCCTCTGTAACCAGTCATCCTTCTTAAACCCGGATAGTATGACCGTTGAAATCCAGCGATTCTGTGAAGAGACAGACCAGCCCATCCCCAGAACGCCGGGCTCACTCGCCCGCTGTATTTTTGACAGTCTGGCCTTAAGCTACCACGATGCCTTACACGAACTGCAATGTTTAACAGACGAAAAGATTACCAGATTGCACATTGTCGGCGGAGGCGCTAACAACGAATTACTATGTCAGCTAACCGCCGATCTCTTGGGAATTGAGGTTCAGGCAGGTCCTTCCGAATCTACGGCCATCGGCAATATTGTCGTGCAATTAATTAGCTCTGGTGTTCTTGAGGATCTCAAGGCTGCGGGCCGAACCATCGCCCGCTCCTTCCCGACTCGGCTATATGAGCCGCAATCGGTGGAAGGCGTGCAAGAACTTTTGGATCGCTGGGAGCACCTTAAGATACAAGCAACATCCTCTATTCACATATCTCAATAAAGGAGTAAAGCCATGAACGAAGCCATTGAAGCCAGTTATAACGAAGCGAAAAAGCTGTATGCCCGCCACGGTATTCAAGTGGACGACATTTTACGGAAGCTTTCACAAATCAAAATATCACTGCACTGCTGGCAGGGAGATGATGTTCAGGGATTCCTGTTCAAAGACAAACAGCTTAGCGGGGGGATTGCCGTAACGGGCAGCTACCCGGGCAGAGCCGGCACGCCGCATGAGTTACGTCAGGATTTAGAAAAAGCTCTATCACTCATTCCGGGTAAACACAAGGTCAATCTGCACGCCATCTATGCGGACACCACAGAACAAGTGGATCTCGATCAACTGGAGCCACGCCATTTTCAGAACTGGGTAGACTGGGCCAAACAGCAAGGGCTTGGGCTTGATTTTAATCCAACCCTGTTCTCCCATCCTAAAGCGGAAGACGGCTTCACACTGAGTCACAAGGATTCGGAAATCCGTGATTTCTGGATCACACACTGCAAAAAATCACGTAGGATTGCCGAGTATTTTGGCAAAGAACTCGGTCAGCCCTGTGTCACAAACCACTGGATGCCGGACGGCTATAAAGATACTCCGGTTGATCGGTTGGCTCCAAGAGAACGTCTGCGTGATGCGCTGGACGACATTTTCAGCGAGGAAATCAGCGAGGAATACAACATCGATGCGGTTGAAAGCAAGCTGTTTGGCATTGGCTCGGAAAGCTATGTCGTGGGCTCACATGAATTCTATATGGGTTACGCCCTGACACGCGGTAAATCTATCTGTCTCGATGCGGGTCACTTCCATCCAACCGAAGTCATTTCGAACAAACTGTCCTCTGTGCTGATGTTCACCGACCAATTATTGCTCCATGTCAGCAGACCGGTTCGCTGGGACAGTGATCATGTCGTGACAATGGACGACGAATTGCTGGACATTGCCCGTGAGCTGGTTCGCGGTGAATTGCTTTCCCGAACCCATATCGGTCTTGATTTCTTTGATGGCAGTATCAACCATGTGGCAGCATGGGTCATCGGAACACGCAACACGATTAAAGCGCTGCTTCGCGCTATGCTCGAACCGATTGAAGCATTAAGGCAGGCGGAAGAGGATCGGGACTTCACCACTCGTCTTGCTCTAGTCGAAGAATTCAAATCGTATCCGTTTGGTGCGATATGGGATTACTATTGCGCTCAAAACAGCGTTCCCGTTCGTGAGGAATGGCTGGCCGAAGTTAAAAACTATGAACAACAAGTACTGTTGAAACGATAACTGCTGAAACGGTAACTACTGCACTGATAATGCTTATATTCATATCATCCAAAGGGAGAGATCATCCATGACTACTGTGCTGGAGAATCAAAAAGAACGCAAATCGGGACTGGATATCCCATTTGTTCGCGAGATGGCGGAAATTACACAAAACATGTGGAAATTCGGCTGGGATGAACGCAATGGAGGTAATGTAAGCTATATTCTGGATGAAGCTGAGGTTGCAAAATATATAGATATTCATCAGGTCATTCGGACGATTAAACCTGCTTTCCCGGTGAATGAACTGGCTGGTAAGTATTTTATCGTCACCGGATCAGGAAAATATTTTAAAAACGTAATTGCAGATCCAGAAGCAAACTTAGGGGTCCTTCGTGTCTCCCAGGATGGCGAACAGTTGGAAGTCTTGTGGGGCCTCAAACATGGCGCAGTGCCTACCAGTGAGTTACCTTCCCATTTTATGAGCCACATTGAGCGCTTGAAGGTCGATCCTAACCATCGCGTGGTGATTCATAATCATGCCACCCATGTTATTGCCATGACCTTCATTCATAGTCTGGACGAAAACCAATTCACCAAAACGCTGTGGGAAATGTGTACCGAATGTATTGTCGTCTTTCCAGACGGTATCGGTGTAATCCCTTGGATGGTACCGGGTTCCAGCGAAATCGGCCGCGAAACTGCAAAAAAAATGAAGGATCATCACGCTGTATTATGGCCTCATCATGGCATTTTCGGAACGGGCAGCTCCATTGATGAAGCGTTTGGTCTCATTGAGACGATTGAAAAAGCGGCGCAAATTTACATGCTCATTGCTCACCATGATATCCAGCAACGGATTACAGATCAGGAATTGGCCGATCTAGCCAAAGCCTTCAACGTTACTCCAAAAGAAGGAATCTTGAACGTATAAATATAGGCTAATCCCCATCTCATAATACAGAACTTAAAAGGCTCCACGGGTCATCTCAAACCGGCCATGGAGCCTTTGGCATACGCAGTTTTAATTATATAACCCTCAATTCCAATGAATTAACTTGTAATTGTGCTTTCCTTTATATACAATAAAATCAAAATTCCCTTATCTCCACCAAAGGAGAGGTGACAAGTTATGAAAAGAGCAAAAAATGAAGATCACTTCGACATCGTGGAAGACCATTATTTCACAGCTACCGAATTGGAAAAGTCCAGCGCCATTTGGCCTGTCAGACTGGGTATGGATATTTCGAAAACAAGCTGCCATGTCGGTCCCAAGGCTGTTCCTTATTTTTATTTGATTTTTGTGCTTGAAGGTCAGGCTGAGTTTATTTATAAGCAACAGAAGTACCGTGCCCAAAAGTCTGATTTATTCTGTTTTTTTCCGCATGTTGCCCATGAATATTACACCGATCACCAGCACCCTTTGCAAAAGGTATGGATTGCCTTTGAGGGACCCAAATCCCTCGCGCTACTGGAGCGGATCGGAATTAATCCCTCCACGCCATTTATGGCTAACGCCGTGAGTGAGGAAATCCTCGAACTTATCTCTAACCTGTTTTCCATCGTACACGACAACAACAGACAGGGCAGCGATCTGGCCCGCTTGATTATACTGCACCAGATCTTCGAGGAGTTGTCCCGCAACACATCTGACGTACTGCGCAACTTTGTATGCTCTGATTATTGGCTCCAGCAGGGGAAAGACTACATTGAAATGCATTATTGTGACCGTGTTACGATTGAGCAAATTGCCGAGCATGTAGGTGTGGATCGTGCCCACTTTTCACGTAAGTTCCATTCCACCTTCCTCATCTCTCCCGCCAAGTATTTGCAAAACCTTAAGATTAACGAAGCCAAAAGATTACTGGAGCAGACAACTTACAATTTGTCGATCATAGCCCAGTCCATCGGCTATACCGATATGTCCACCTTTTCCAAAGCATTTAAGAAAACAGCAGGGATTCCACCGCGTGAGTATCGCTTCCGACATCAGTCCCGGCAAGAGATTCGTACCGTCAATGCCTAGCTGGAATCCAGTAACGTTCAAGAGAGCCGCCGTATACGGTGGCTCTCTTTTTTTATGACCTGATCCTAATTAGTACTTGGTTCTGAGACCTTTCAACGTTATAATAAGCATCAAACCAACAGGAAAGGTACGTGAAATCCATGCTGCGATTCAATGCGATACGTACGGGCTATCTGCTGGGCATCTCACTGGTACTTGCCGCGATTATTTATTTTTTCGCCTCCAATTGGGGCGGACTGGATCGGACAGTCAAAATTGTACTGGCTGCTGCGCTTATTGTTCTGTTCTATGGCTTGTCTTTTGTATTTGCACGGATACGTGCTGTTCCCGGTCAACAAGCTTTTCTGTCAAATATGTTTTTGGTGGCTGGCTGTATAGCCTTTGGCGTTTCTGTGGCATTGCTCGGTCAAATTTACAATTCCCATGCGGACAGCTACGGGTTGTTTTTCATTTGGTCGGTGCCAGCTCTACTGCTTAGCTGGATTACTCGCTACAATCCTTTTTATATGCTGTCGTATGTACTAATTCACCTCGGTTTGTGGCTTTATTTTTACCCTACGATGCAAAGTGCATCTTATAGCGAGCTGGAATCGTTGTCCATTGCCGGAGTGTTCGCACTGGTCAATCTGTTGTTGTTCCTATTGGCGTTCCTTCATCGTATACATTCTGCTCCACTACAATATATGAGCTTTACTGTTTTTCATATAGCGATGTTGGCGATGACCAACTCTTTTGCATTTGATGGGTATGGCCTGGTCATGAATATACCGCATATCGCTGTGATTGCTTTAGGATTTTATATATTTATCAAGGTACGGCTGAATAAAACACTACTGACCTTGAATGCATTGGCGCTCTCAGCGTTTGCTGTCTTTAAATTTATAGAGCTAGCAGAGGCTTACTACTCATCTCTGTTTTTTGTTTTTGGTTTGATTTTTGTGGCGCTGCTGCTGACCGGTAACGTGTGGTTTTTCCGTTATTTGAATCGTTTGGGGAAAACACCGCCGGAAACAGGGGAGATATTCAATGGGGAAAACGGGGATATCGCGAAAACCGATGTGGAAACAATCGTTCCCGAGGAACGTGGCAGTGAATGGATCAGCAAAACCGTATCCCGTGTAATCAAAGTGGTTGGGGTGCTGATCGGAAGTATATCTCTCATCGGATTGATTATGATTAGCACGAATGTAAACCACACCGAATATGTACTGTTGGTTGTGTCGTTGCTACTTATGATTTTGATGATTGTCATACCGGAATCCAAGCTGGATTCAGTCATACGTTATACCCTGCTAACCATCAGCTATATTACAGGCTTGGCGGCCATTCTATGGTCAGATCAGTCGCTGCTTTCGGTATTATTTCTGATCGTTTCCATCGCTGGATGGTTTCGCTCCAAGGGGAAAAGGCAGTTGTTTTTTGCCTACACCTTTGTAAACCTGAATCTGGCGACCATTTTATTTCAGCAGTATCAGGAGTGGGATGGTTGGAACTGGACCTATAAGTTCATCATCTTCTCTCTTTTCATCGTCAATGCCGTGTTATATGGGGTAAGTTACTTTATATCCAAGACGGAGTTAAAAGAACATCTGCGGAATAGCTCATTATTTTTCAGCTTGCTGTTCCTGTTTTGGGCGACGTTTTTCGAGGATGTCGTTCCACACTCTTATATGTTCATTAACATTTTTTATTTTGTTATCGTTACCGGGATGGTCTTTGCCTTTGCCCGTGTGAAACAAAAATCGGAGGCCATCATGGGCGTTGTCTTCTGGTTTATTTTTATCGGCTTCAAATACTATGATTTATTGTGGACGCTACTGTATAAATCTTTTACGCTGGCGTTACTGGGGATCATTGCGCTCGGAATTACCTGGTGGGCGGATCGGCGAATGGCCCATAGCGGAAAAGCAGCATTCGATGCCGATCACCGCAGCTTTAGCTTTATGCGCTTAAGCCCGTTACTCATTGCCATTGTCATCGTGCTACAGCTGGGGATCATCGGGTATCAGACGGTGAGAAGCGAAACCCTGCTCGCCACAGGGGCTTCCATTAAGCTCAAACTGGCTCCTATAGACCCGCGCTCCCTGCTACAAGGCGATTATGTGGCACTGAATTACGACATATCTACCCCTCCTTCCAAGACCCCTCTTCAGGAGGAAGAATGGAGCCGAGGCAAGGTCAAAGTCGTTCTCACACCAGATAACCAAGGAGTATACGTCGCAGACCGCCTCTATCAAGATGGCGAAAAACTTGCCAGTCATGAGGTCATTCTAAATGGACAGTGGTATGGTTCTCGTATTGTGTACGGTATTGAGAATTATTTCATCCCTGAGGGAACCGGACGTACTGTAGAACAGAACGCACATTTTGCCCATATTCGGGTGAGCCGCAATGGAGACGCACTGCTGGAACGTTTGGCAGAAAACTGACCAGATCGGCGCAGATAGTTAACGAAGCAGGCTGAACCAAGTTGCTCCATTACTGGAGCACAACTTGGTTCAGCCTGCTTGTTTTTTCGGACCATCGAGTTACCCTCTTATAGATAACCTTTATCCCTACACTACGCTTAACGCTTATCCCCGTTTATACATCTCTCGTCCATGAAGCTATTTCCTCAATATCCTGCGGCTGAGTCCGGCAACAACCACCAATCAGACGAGCTCCCGCTTCATACCATTGGCGGGCACTTTGTCCGAACGTCTCTGTACAAGTGCTACCGTGCCATGTCTTGGTGACCGGGTCATATTCCTCTCCCAGATTGGGATATACCACCACAGGCTTATCCGTGTGGCTGCGTATTTCGTGAATAAGCGATGGAACGAATTTCGGCAAAGTGCAATTGATTCCTACAGCAGCCACTTGCTCATGCCCATTCAGCCACTCAGCACATGCAGCGGCAGACTCACCATTGCTGATATGCTGCCCATCCTTTGCGCTAAAGCTGATCCAGGCATACGTACCAGGGAATTCCTTCAGCAATCGGGCGATGGCCTTGGCTTCAACCAGACAGGGTATCGTTTCACAAGCTAAAATATCTGCACCCGCCTCAATCAGAGCTTTCATACGCGGCCTGTGAAACTCCACAAGCTGTTCCTCGCTCAGCTTGTAATCGCCGCGATACTCTGATCCATCTGCCAAAAACGCCCCGTAAGGGCCGACGGAGGCCGCAACTAGCGGCTTGGGACGATGTCGCTGACTTGCAGTAGCCGTCACGTCAGCCCAAAACTCATCTCGTGCCTGCACAGCAATCCGCACCGATAATTGAATCAGTTCCAGCGCCTCAGCTTCGCTTAAGCCTCGTTTAACATAGCCTTCAACGGTAGCCTGATAGCTCGCAGTAATCGCACAGTCTGCCCCAGCCTCAAAATAATCCCTATGTACACGCTTGATCGACTCCGGATGCTCATGGAGGATTTTAGCTGACCATAAGCTATCGTTCAGATCATGTCCATGACGCTCCAGCTCGGTCGCCATTGCGCCATCCAGCACGATCAGCTGAAATTCGTTCAGTATATGTTGTATCGGATTCATGCGGCCCCTCCTGCTCGTCTTTTCTATTTAACCCACCAATCAAGTAGGGTTTAATGATTTACATTATAGCACGGATGTTGATGAGCATTCACAAAGCCAAGAAATAATCATTTTGTGAAGTGAAGACGCCCCCTCTCGTTTCATTTGCTATCTGATGTAACGTATAAATTTTTTAAATTAGTTTCATAAGTTAAATTAATTAGATATTGTTCTTTTTTTCACAAAGTCATTTTACTATAAAGGTGCAAACCAACACTTTGGCCAAAAGATCATGGCATTGCATCGTCACATTCTGCATCGTCATATATGTGAAAAAAGGTACAAGAGAGGGTTTTATTTATGTCTTTACTAGAAATGATTACCGCGACCTTAACAGATAACAAAATTGTCAGCTCTATCGCTTCCACCGTTTTTATTATTCTTCTTGGTTTCTTTTGCCGCAAAAAGGGGATTTTTAACGCAGCAGTAGGAAAGATGTTATCCAAGGTTGTTCTAACCGTCGCTCTACCAGCACTAGCCTTTAATTCTTTCATGCAGGATATTAATCCTACAATGTTAAAACAAGGAATGAATGTTTTAATATGGGGAGTTCTAATTTATATTATTCTCATCTTTATTTCTAAACCGTTCTTCCTCAGCTACAACAAGGATAAACAGGATGTTTTGCGGGTGTTAACCATTTTCGGTTCTACTACTTTCTTCGGAATTCCAATTGTAGGAGCCATTTATGGTCCTACCGGAGTGATGTACAGTTCCATTTTTAATATAGGGTACCGCATTTTCTTATACTCCTACGGCTATATCAAAATGAGCGGCTTAAAAATGGAGCTTAAAAATCTCAAAACCATGTTTTTAAATCCCATCGTTATCGCCACGTTTCTAGGCCTGTTTGTTTGGTTATTTCAAGGTTATTTGCCACAGATGAGTGTAGCTACAGAGGATGGGGCCATTCAGCAGTTCGCCTTTCTAAGAATTGATCAAACCGCTGTCTGGCTGTTCAAGCCCATGACCTACCTTGCTGGACTAGCTTCTCCGTTAGCCTGGTTATCGATTGGCTCGACATTAGGGGAGATCAGCTTCAAGACGGCAGCTACGGATAAGACCTCTTGGTATTACAGCATCGTTAAGGTTTGGCTTGTACCTATTGTTAACATCGTCTTGCTGGCTTTGTTGACTGTATCTCATATTCTGTCAGTCGATTCGGTCGCTTTAGCTACTATTGTCATCATGATGGCTACTCCTACAGCTACCGTAGCCGCAGCCTATGCCATCAGTTTTGATAAGGAAGCCATATTGACCTCCAATGCATCGCTTCTATCAACTATTACTTCTGTCGTCATGATTCCAGTGTGGATCGTTACGCTCAATGTCATTGATAAAATTGGAATTTTCTAAATCAGGGGGAAAACAACATGTTAAAAATCATTTGCTATGGTGTCCGTTCTTATGAGAAACCCTATTTCCAGGATCTCAATAAATATAACTTCCAACTAACGCTGGTAGAAGAGTTGTTAACCACCAGCAATGCAGAATTGGCACAGCATCACGATGCCGTTTTGCTAAGAGGAAACTGTGCTGCCAATCGGGAAAATATCACAAAATTCAATGAATACGGCATTCGATATGTTTTCACCAGAACAGTCGGAATCAACCACATTGATTTGGATGCCTGCAGCGAATTCGGAATGAAGGTGGCACGCGTGCCATCCTACTCTCCGAATGCCATCGCCGAGCTCTCCTTAACTTTGGCTATGATGCTGTTCCGCCACACCGCTTATATGACTACCAAAAGCTCTTTCAAAAATTTTATTGTGGATGAGCATACATTCAGCAAAGAGATCCATAACTGTAAAGTTGGGATTATCGGGGTTGGACGCATTGGTCTGACAGAGGCTAAATTGTTTAAAGGATTAGGAGCTTCTGTTATCGGCTTTGATGTATACCAATCCGACGCAGCCAAGGAAGTCATTCCATTCACAACCTTGGATGAGCTACTGGCAGAGAGCGATGTTGTTAGTGTGCATGTTCCTTATCTGCCGGGACAGAACGACCAAATGATTAATGCTGGCTTTTTAGCAAAAATGAAAAAGGGATCTATCCTCATCAATACCTCACGTGGAGAATTACAAGATAATCAAGCCATTCTAGACGCTTTACTCAGTAATCATTTGGAGGGATTTGGGACAGATGTCTTCCCTAAAGAGGAAGAACTATTTTTCAAAGCGTTTGAACCATGGCAAATGCTCCCGGACCCAACGATCCAGAAGCTTGTGGAGCTGTATCCAAGAGTTTTGGTAACGCCTCATGCTGGCTCGAATACCGTTACGGCGTTATCCAACATGATTGAAACTAGCTACGACAACTTCCATGATATCGTTACAACTCATTCTTCGGATAACCTGGTCCCACTTCCTGTCCTCTCTATGAAATAATTAGGAAGCTCGGTACTCTTGTTGAACAAAAAAAGAACCGCTATTTCCAGATTACAATGGAAATGGCGGTTCTTTTATATCAGGATTCAACTGATAGAGCATTAGCGGTCTGCCAACCTTGTGGTATTCTATCGATTCAACGAGAAATCCATCGTCCACCAGGAACTGAATATATTTTTTGACCGTGATACGGGACAAGTCCACTTCTCTAGCTAACGTTTCAACTGAGAAGGGTCCGTCCAGCTCTTGAATACTCTTCAGTATTGTGGTCATGGTCAGTTTGGACAAATTTTTAGACAGGTTTTTCGATACATTATGCGGTGGATGTTCAACAGGTTTTTTCTTTTCCACACCCGTATGCTCTTCTTTATTAAAATAATGGTCAATAACAGCTTGATTAATTCCGTTCCCTTCCTCCATCACTGTGGCCAGACGCTGGATTTTCTCAACAGCCAGTCTAAAGCGTTCGAATGTAAAGGGTTTAATTAAATAGTCTGCAACACCATAAAAAACAGCTTCCTTCACCGTCTGAATATCTTTTGCAGCCGTAATTAAAATAACTGAAGCATGATATTGATGCTCCTGCATATGAGATAATAAAGTTAATCCGCTTTTTCCAGGTAAATAAACGTCCAGTAATACCAGATCCGGTGACCATTTTTGAAGACAGTCCTGTGCTTTCTTGACGGTATCTGCCTTACATACAACATCCAAATTGTCCATGCGCTCGATAAACTGTTGATTGAGCTCAGCAACCATCGGATCATCCTCAACAATTAGAACTTTCATTCATTTGTCACCTCCAATGTACAGGGCAACTCTACATATATACTTGTTCCCAGACCCGGTTGGCTATCAAGCTCAATGATTCCTTGATGATTTTCCACCATGGTTTTAACCAGATTCAAGCCGTAGCCTCTGTCTTCTCCTTTGGTTGAAAAACCATGCTCGAAT
Source organism: Paenibacillus peoriae (assembly GCF_022531965.1). Lineage (GTDB taxonomy): Bacteria > Bacillota > Bacilli > Paenibacillales > Paenibacillaceae > Paenibacillus > Paenibacillus polymyxa_D. The sequence continues at coordinate 5,672,853 of NZ_CP092831.1, forward strand.
ATTCTCTTTTGCATCTCAAAATCAATCCCCAGCCCATTATCTTTCACTTCCAAAATGAATACATTTCCCTCACTCTCATAGTTCAATTTCAGTTCAATTTTGCCGGGTTCTTTTTTTTGTAAGATGGAATCTATGGCGTTGTCAAAAAAATTGCCCAGGATGTGTATGACATCATGAACGATATCCTGCATCTCCACATTAGAGACATCCGAGCTTTCTGCAAGAAGAACCGAAATATTCTGTTCGCGTGCTTCGTTGATTTTACCCATAATAAAACCTGCTAATGCCGGAACTTTAATTCTCTCAGTCAGAAAGCCTACCTCATCTTGATACCGGTGATTTAGCTGCTGAATATATTGACTGACCTCCGCATATTTCCTCATCTCAATCAACCCGGATATTACGTGCATTTTGTTCATAAATTCATGGGTCTGTCCGCGAAGGGAGTTAATATAATATTTTGTACCACTTAACTGGTTGCTGAGATGGATCATCTCGGATTGGTCGCGCAGCGTTGCAACTGCCCCAAAAAACTCATTTTCAATATATATAGGGGTTACTGTCGCAATGACCTCTATACCATTCACATAAAATGAGCGATCCTTGATTTTCCTTTTATCATCGAACACTCTCTTGAAAAGCACGTTATAAAAGTTGGTATCTAGCTGCTCGCCAATCGGGGCCTTCATTTCTTGGTTTGCCAGTTGATACTTGGCCTGAGCTTCTTTGTTCATAAGCATAATTTTCTTGTCAGCCGAAATGGCTATAATTCCTTCAGCGACCTCATTTACAATAATTTCTTTTTCGCGCAATCGTGTTGCTATCTCTTGCGGCTCAAGCCCAAATAAAATGGTTTTGATTTTCTGAGCCAGAATGATCGCGCCCAGAACTCCACTAAAGAGCCCCAGCATCAGCCCCCCAAAAATGGTATACTGCGCCTGCATCAAATCATGATTTAGGGTTCTCATGGTCAGCCCTACACATACAATGCCAATGACCTCATGCTGTTGATTAAATATCGGCGTAAAATATCGGTAACCTTTGCCCAAAATACCTATATTCTCAGAAAAATGTCCCTGACCCGATAGCGCTCTTCTGGCATCATTCAAATCAGAGAACGGTTTGCCAACCATCGTTGCATTCGGATGAGATAGCCGAATTAAATCGTGGTTCAGAATGACAACAAAATCCACATTAACGTTATGCATGACTCCAAGCGAGTAGTCTTGAATCTGCTTCACAGGAATTCCCTGCTCGACATTACGAATAACATCGTTGTCACTGGCAACCATCTTGGCAACACCCGAAAGTTTTTCCTTCGTATTATCAAAATGCTTGTTAATCACAAAATTACGAATGAGAAGCAAGGATATAATTAAGGAAATAATGATAACTAAAACAACCAAAATAATAATCATGAATTGTAGCGAAACTTTGAATTGTCGTCTCGGTTTCGATTTACTTTTTGACCGCAACCCCATCACCTAGCTTTTTTGTTAAGCTCTCCATTAGGAATAAGAGCCTATTTCTTTCCCTATAATCCCTTGTTATTCGACATCGTTTGACAATTTCCTTCTTATTTCGCAAACCATTCATCGGCTGGAAAGGCAAATTTCGTTCATCTTGAGCAAATGCGATATTAACACCTAGTTGAAGCTTGGCTACTTCAGTAAAATAAATAAAACCGACTTGTCTTTAAAAGACAAGCCGGCTTTATATCAGGATTTTGCAAAATCCTCATATGAATTAGTGTATGCAAAATGGTTCCAAATTCACAAAATTCCCCGTATCTCATCCAATGACTGCACCTTTTCCCGCTGCATCCATTGTTCAAGGCCATGTACCAGCTCGGCCCCTGCATGTAAATGGACAAAATTGTACGTTCCTACCTGAATGGCAGCGGCCCCTGCCATGGTGAATTCAATAATATCTTCCACTGAGCTAATCCCGCCCATCCCGATCACCGGAATCGACACCGCCTGTGCCACCTGGTGAACCATACGCAAAGCAATCGGCTTAATTGCCGGGCCGGAAAGACCCGCATACGTATTGGCAAAAACACTACGACGCCGACGTATATCAATTTTCATCGCAGAAAATGTATTGATCAACGAAACTCCGTCTGCGCCTTCTTCCTCGCACATAACCGCCATCTGCGTGATATTCTCTGCGTTGGGAGACAGCTTGACAACCAACGGAAGTGCCGTCACATTGCGCACCTGACGCACAACCTCCCGCGCTACCTCCGTCTGGATACCAAATTGCATTCCACCCTGCTTCACGTTGGGACATGAAATGTTCAATTCCAGCATATCAACGCCTCTGCGGTTCATCGTGCGACGCTTTTGTGCATTTTCCGTAATCATCGCTACGGCCTGAACATATTCCTCCAGATTGGAACCGCCCACGTTGGCAATAACAGCCGTGTTCCAGTGAGTCATGTCATCCAGTTCATCCTTCAAAAAGGCGGCAACACCCGGATTCTCCAGCCCCACACTATTGAGCATGCCGGATGCTGTCTCATGTATTCGTGATCCCGTATTACCAGCCTTCGGATGCAGGGTTAGTCCCTTGCCGACGATGCCGCCCAATAATTCAGGAGAATAAAATTCCGCATACTCTCGTCCGAATCCAAACGTACCGGAAGCCATGATGATCGGGTTCTTGAACGGTACACCCGCAATATTACACGCCATGGAGATCATCGAACTCCACCTCCTCCACCGGGAATACAGGCCCTTCTTTACATACCCTCCGATTGCCTCCACGGGTACGCATCGTACAGCCCAAACATGCGCCAATACCACAGGCCATGTGTCTTTCAGTTGAAATATATAAGCGGGACGACGTATCCACCGTTTTTATAGCGAGTGCTTGTAACATCGGAGTTGGCCCGCAGGAAAACATATTTGCATAGAGCGTCGGATCGATCTGTTCGACGATACTTCCCCCTACCTTGACCTGTACAGATGCCGCCACAGCTTCGAACGCTTCAACCCCGAAGGCTTGCTGTGCAAACCCTAGATAAACATGCGCATGCGGGTAATACTTTGCAGCCAACAGCAACGGAGCTGTACCCATGCCACCGCCGATTAAAGCCAAACTGCCCTCTACCTGCGGAAAACCGTTTCCGAAAGGTCCTTCTAACTGAATTTCCTGACCAGGCTGTAATTGGGAAAACAAATTTGTCCCCTCTCCAACAACCCGATACAAAAAGGAAATACTCTCTTCCCCGATATCATAAATGCTGATGGGTCTGGGCAGCAGTGGGTAACCTGTCCCGCTGCGCAGCATGTAAAACTGCCCCATGTTCCCTTTAAACTTTCCCTCTATTTTCATCACATAAATGCCCGGAACGAGCGCCACATTCGAAATTACGTTAGCCATATAACCCCTCCACTAACCACTCACTATAACGTAAAAGCAGCAACTATTACGTGACTATTTTCACATTTCTGGGTAACATTTCGCCCTACGGCTCGTGATATAAAAAAGCGTACTCCTGTTAGAGAGTACGCTTGTGTATTTAACTAATGGCTTCGCGCTCCGTATTGCGGCTACCCTTGGCATCCTTGCGGATTTGTTTGCTGCGTAGCTGTCCGCAGGCTGCGTCAATATCGACTCCATGCTCCAGCCGAACACTACAGCTAATACCTTGTTTCTTCAGCACATCATAGAAGCCCGTAATCGACTCCGACTCACTCCGCTGGTATTGGCTATGCTCATCCACTGGATTGTACGGAATGAGGTTGACATTGGCCAGATTACGACGATGGCCCACCAGCTCAGCCAGTTCGAGCGCATGCTCCTTACCGTCATTAACATCCTTCAGCAAGATGTACTCCAGCGTAATTCGACGATTTGTTTTGTCCAAATAATAATCAATGGCCTGCATGAGTTTCTCAATCGGAATCGCCCGGTTGATCTTCATAATACGAGTACGAATCTCATTATTCGGGGCGTGGAGGGAGATCGCCAGATTGACATGGAGGTCTGAATCTGCAAATTCAATGATTTTATCAGCCAATCCGCTTGTGGAAACGGTAATATGCCGCGGCCCAATCGCTAGCCCTTTGTGATCCTTAATCACCCGAATGAAATCGGACAGGTTCACGAAGTTATCAAACGGTTCGCCAATTCCCATCACAACAACATGACTGACCTGGTCGCCCGGGCGTTCCTGATCCAGATACAGCTGGACCTTCATAATTTGCTCTACAATCTCACCACTGGATAGGTCGCGGCTCTTCTTCAACAATCCGCTCGCACAGAAGCTACATCCAATATTACATCCTACCTGTGTAGTCACACATACGGATAAGCCAAACTTATGCCGCATCAATACCGTCTCAATCAAATTACCATCCTGAAGCCGGAACAAGAACTTGACCGTCCCGTCTGCTGACTGTTGCTTCACGTGTTCTTCAAGTGTTTCAATGGAAAAGTGCTCTGCCAACAGGCGTGTACAATCCTCATGAACCTCTGCCATCGCTGCAAAATCAGTAACCCGCTTCCGGTACAATGCGTCCCATACCTGCAATGCCCGGGATTTCTTATGCCCATGCTCGATGAGCCATGCTGTCAATTGATCTAGCGTTAATCCATAAATGGATTCTTTTTTCATGTTCGATCCTCTTTTCAAAACAATCAAATTCGTATTTCTATATATAAACCCTAGCCATCACGACTCGTCTCAACGATCATTGCATCATAGCATGTTTAAGCAATCTGCGCTATTTAAACGCCTCTTTCATTGTCCCAAATTTTAATTATGAACACAAGGGGGCAGGCACATTGTTTTTCCTGTTCAACAAGAGCACGCAAAGACAGGATTACAGATACTCCTAATGATATGATTACAACCAAGGAGGTGATGCGGTTGGAATGGTTGCTTCGGATCAAGAACGCACTGGATCTGATGGAAGAGAGAATGCAGCAGCCACTCGATATCGATGAAATTGCAAAGGCAGCCTATTCGTCTCCTTTTCATTTTCAGCGAATGTTTCATATGCTAACTGGCTTCACGGTAGCAGAATATGTGCGCAAACGTCGATTGACCTTGGCTGCTCAGGAATTGAGTCTTTCTTCCGCCAAGGTGCTGGATGTAGCGTTCAAATACGGATATGATTCCCCCGAATCTTTCTCTAAAGCGTTCCGAAAGATACACGGTATTTCTCCCTCTGAGGCCAGAAGCCCTGGGGTGAACCTGAAAGCCTTTCCACGCATCACCTTCCATCTATCGTTGAAGGGAGATCAGGAAATGGATTACAAAATTGTAGAGAAAGCGGCCTTTACGGTCATTGGCAAGTCCATTCAAGTCACCACTAAGAACGGCGATAATCTTCGAGAAATCCCAAAATTCTGGAACGAACTGAATGCGGATGGTACATCAGATCGGATTCATGCCTCGGGAACAGGCGACGATATACTCGGTATTTGTTTGGATTTCAAGCATGGGGAAGAAAAATTCACGTACCTAATTGCCGCAGAAGGCAGCGAGGATGTAGCGACCGCAAATGGGCTGGAATCCAGAACCATTCCGGCTTCAACCTGGGCAGTGTTTACATCCATCGGCCCTATGCCTCAGTCGATCCAAAAGGTATGGCAAAGAATTTTCCAAGAATGGTTCCCTGCCAGTAATTATGAGCATTCAGGCGGGCCGGAACTGGAAGTGTATACTATGGGAGATTCACATGCTGAAGACTACCGAAGTGAAGTTTGGATTCCGATTAAGAAAAAGTAAACAAACCGAACCGACTGCGTATTGCAGTCGGTTTTATACCGTACTGCATTTACATCGTACGGTGACAGATAACACACTTCCCTGCATACTCGTTACCCTAGCTCAATGCACCGAGAACCATTCCCAAGCTCCTCTTTCAACACAGAATATAGCCTTGAACCTGCCGGCTTTAGCGGATAGTCTGTTGCTTTGCAAGAAAGGCCGAAGGTCATATCGATCATGCTACCGCTTAATTCCCTCACCGCTGTTCCTGCCGGGACAGAACTGACCAGAAGTTGTGGCACAAGTGCAATCCCTAAATCGCTTTCCACATAAAATTTCAGAGCCGTCATGCTGCCAATTTCCATCGTATTTAACGTGGTTATTCCATATTCCTTCATGACCATTTCAAGTTTGCGACGATAGGGACAAGTAGCCGACGTAATAAGCAACCGCTGCCCCTGTAAATCCTCCGGCCCAATGTTTTCTTTTTCCGCAAGCGGGTGATTTTCAGGCATTAAAACTACAAATTTCTCCCTAAATAAAGGCTCAAAATATAGCTCTGTGCCCAAATCTGGTGTGGAACACAGCGCTAAGTCAATATCCCCCTTGAGAATACGCTCGCTTAAGGTAGGGGTATTTCCAAACTCAACAGAAACCCGAATGTTCGGATAATGGGTTAAGAAACGTTTTAAAATTCCTGGTAGTCGATAACTGGCAGTCGGTTCGGTCACTCCTATACGAATGTCGCCTGCGGTCCCTCTTTGCAGATTGTCCATATTTTCCTGCAATTGCTCCATATCCTTTACAATATGTAGACTTTGCTCGTAAAACATCCTGCCCGCTTCAGTTAACTTTATTTTCTTGCCCCGTTCGATCAGTTGAATTCCCATATCGGACTCCAGCTTCTGTATTTGCATCGTCACGGTAGATTGTGCATAATTCAACTCTTCCGCTGCACGCATAAAACTTCCGTAATTCACAATCATTTGAAATGTTTTGAGTGTTTTAATGTCCATTATCAGACTCCTGTATAAACAATTGATTCAATTTTATTGAATTATAAATTCATTTAATTCAATTATACAGAATACAATACCTCCTCTACAATGATACATATCAGATCGTATTATTTTTCAGACGCAAATGAACTGGATGGAGAAGGAGCGAATTTACATGGATTTACATCAAAAAGTAGCATTGGTTACAGGTGGAGGTACAGGAATTGGGAGAGCCGTGTGTATGGCCTTGGCAGATCGAAAAGCTACGGTAGTCGTAAACTATTCCCGCTCTAAAAACGATGCAGAGGAAACTGTACGTATGATCCTTGAAAAGGGCGGACGTGCTATCGCATTACAGGCAGATGTTTCCCGAGATCAGGAAGTTCGAACTATGGTTGACCAGATTGTCCAGCAATTCGGTACGATTAATATACTCGTGAATAACGCTAGCATTACACATCACATTCCGATGGATGATCTGGAGGCAGCCACGGAAGAGGTATGGGATGATCTATTTGATGTAAATGTAAAAGGCATGTTTTACTGTGCCAGAGCCGTAGCTCCTTTTATGAAGCGTAGTAAACAAGGAGCTATCGTCAATCTGGGAAGTATAGCAGGGCAAACAGGGCTAGGTTCTTCGCTTCCCTATGCGGTATCCAAAGCGGCCGTCCACGGGCTGACCAAATCTTTAGCACGGGCACTTGCGCCGGATATTCGCGTCAATTGCATCGTGCCGGGAGCTGTAGCGACAAGATGGTGGTCAGGCAGGGAAGAGCAAATGAAAACATTGGCTCCTCATTTACTCCTACAGCGCATTTCCACGCCCGAAGATATCGCCAGCATGATCTGCTCTGCTTTGGAACAGGAAGCCATGACAGGCCAGATTATTACGGTAGACAGCGGACAAACACTGTAAAGATATTGGGACTTCTGAGTAAAAACAAGCCGCCTTCTCAGACAGAAGGCGGCTTTTGAGCTATCGTATACCGTCGTTAAACTACGTTTTAGCTTAAAGATACCGCAATTCGTGTACCTTTCACGAATTTAGCAAATAAGTACCGAACAAGCGGCCCTACAATTAAGAGCTGCAGAGGGAAAGCAAAAATAAAATTCTTAAAAACTAAAGATAAGTAATTTTTAAATAATGAATCTCCCGAAAGACCATTAAAAAAGTAAGCTGTCCCCAATCCATAAAGTGACATACAGAGAACCATTCCAATGACCATACAGCATGAAAGGGACAGAATCACAAATACCTTTTTGGATTTATCGTATGGTAATGAGAAGGCTATTTTCTTTGCTAATGGACCGACAATAAATAGTTCCAATACGAAAGCAATGATAAAACATAAAATAAATTGAAAAACCATTACTTTTAGAGAGATTGTGCCAATCAAGTCTTTTGTATATAGATTATAAAATGTCATGAATACGACCATCCCCAAGCACATCATGAAACCAAAGTAAAAATCTTCTTTCTTCGTCGTTGGCAATTCCATCATCCCTTCTGTGTACCTTGGTAATTATATAAATAGTCGAAACCTCCACATAAGTGAACTTTCTGTGAACTTTTTGGCAAACGTTTTCTTTTTTAGAATATAAGAAATAGGCATCGTTCAGCTCAACGATACCTTGGAATGTTGCAGTTCATATCCCTCAATGATCTGCTTTTAAATCTAAGCCAAATCTCTTCAGCTCAATAAAAACACCTTCAAGTCGCTTCCCTTTTTCCGTTAACGAATATTCAACACGCGGGGGAACCTCGGCATATACCTTTCTCTCTAACAGACCGTTATCTTCAAGCTCTTTCAGGCGTAGGGAAAGCGTTTTGGGACTAATCCCCTTCATGGACTTCTGAAGTTGGCTGAATCTCAGTGTTCCTTCGATAAGAAGGTCACGAATGATTAAAAAAGTCCATTTCGTTCCGATCAAATCAAGTGTTTGGGCAATAGGGCACGGCTTGCCGGGTATTCCTTTGGTCAATTCAATAGGTTCTTGGTCGTGCATAGGAACTCCCCCAAAAATTATCTGTTAAATCCAATGATATCACAATAGTTCCTTTAGGGAAACTATATGAATTAAATACCACTACTTCCCTAAATAAACTTACTACATATACAATATCGCTGTAGCAACTAACGTTTTCTCTAATACAAGGAGGTGAAGAGATGAAAAATATACTAATCATTAACGGTCATCAAAAATATGATTCGTCTGAAGGGAAATTGAACCAAACATTGATGGACAATATGGTGCGTCTCTTAAGTGAAGAGAACAAAATCAAAACAACGTCTGTTCAAGATGGCTATACCCCCAGCGAAGAACAAGAAAAATTTTTATGGGCAGATGTAGTCATTTACCAAACCCCCATCTATTGGTTCAGCGTTCCTGGATTATTAAAGACTTATATGGATGAAGTCTATGCTTACGGTGTATTCTTCACAGGTGCTCATGAATATGGAAGCGGCGGTTTATTAACCGACAAGAAATATATGTTCTCCACAACTTGGAATGCTCCGGAAAAAGCTTTTAATGATCCAACTCAATTTTTTAATGGGGCTAGTCTAGAAGCTGCACTCCGTCATTTGCATTCTGCGCATACATTTCTCGGTATGAAGCCCTTGAAAAGCTTTGCATGCTACGATGTTATTAAAAATCCAAATATACCTAAATTTATTGCTGATCTTGATACACATCTACAAGCCGTATTACATGATTAACAAATCCAGATGAATACTAGGAGGGAATCCATTTGCAAAACCAAAAGATTGTCATTATTGGTGGAAGCTCAGGTATTGGTTTAGAAACAGCTAAGCAAGTCATTTCGCTTGGAGCGGAAGTGGTAATCGCCAGCCGCTCGGAGGATAAATTGCACAAGGCCAAGGAAATGCTGGGCCCTCGTGCTGTAATACATGTGCTGGACACGTCAGATGAGCAGCAGGTAAAATCTTTCTTCGAAAAAGTCGGCCCCTATGATCATCTTATCGTTAGCGCGGCAGAAACATCAGGTGGGGCATTCCTTCAGTCGGAGACAGATCAAGCCCGCAAGCTATTCGAAAACAAATTTTGGGGACAGTATTATGCAGCTAAATACGGGGCTTCCCAACTCTCAGCCGAGGGTTCCATTACCTTATTTTCAGGAGTGGTGGCTTACAAGCCGATGATCGGCTCCTCTGCGCTCGGTGCTGTGAATGCAGCCGTTGCGAATCTTGGTCAAACCTTGGCGTTAGAGCTTGCTCCCATCCGCGTGAATGTCGTCTCACCCGGCATTATTGACACACCTTCCCGTAGCAAAATGCCTGAAAATACACGCAATCAATTCTATGATACGGTCGCGCATAAGCTCCCTGTGAAGCGAGTTGGACTTGCGGAGGATGTTGCACGAGGCGTACTTTATTTGATTCAAAATCAGTTTGTGACCGGAACAGTCCTTCATGTGGATGGCGGACACATTTTAACATAAAAGCTTCGTCCTAAATCTGTCAGTCATTTACCAAAAAAAACGGAGAACGCTCCCGCACCTTGGCTTGGGCGTTCTCCTCCTTTTCTTATCCATGAATGATTTCACAAACTTTATCCTAATGATGTATACGACGTTTGTTTCTCAAGATGTTGCGAATCATCTTGTGATTGGGGAGCTGCCTGAACAACATATGTCCGGGATGCGGATTGGCCTCGATAATCCAAATTTGGCCGCTCTTCTCAATAGCAAGATCGATGCCCAACTCGCGAACCGGATGATTTTTATCTATCGTGTCGGCAATGATTCTAGAAAGCTCGGTGACCTGGTCCAGAATCTCTTTCATTTTTGTTCTGTCATTTTTAAAGACCCTTAAAAGCACTTTGGACAACGGCGCCGCATGTCCTCCCTTCCGATAGTTGGTAACGACTTTTCGAGGTGCAGCGACACGGCCGGTTATTCCTGAAATGACCCATTCCGATTCCGGCTTCTGCATATACACTCTGGCATCAAAAATCGAACCTTTGTACTTGGCTAACTTAAGTCCTTGCTGTACCAAATAACGGCGATGAGGTCTTCGATAGGTTCTAACTGCTCTTCTTACGGCGTGAGATCTAACGATTCTGCGACTGGAGCCACAACGAACCTCATATTTCCTCCCCAGCTTTTTCGCACGTATGATGCCAGTCCCTCCACTCCCATAATTAGGCTTGATGAAGACTGTGCGATAGGTATCCAGCATCCGTAAAGTCCTTGCATTACTGATCCAGCGGGTTTCGGGCAAGTGAGAACGTAAAATGGGATGTTGTCGCATTTCCTTGTATTGAATCATCTTTCCAATGGGCACGAATATCCCTCGATTCTGTTGGGTTTTTGCACACACTACATGAATATGCATCTATATTCTATCTTGGTAACGGCGAATGCCACAGTTTGCTATGAAGAGGCAAATCTCCCACTTTCTCAAGTCGAGTCTTCTTTGGTTTCAAGAGAGAGATGGACAATGTGTCTTTACATGACAAGATTATTGCAAATACCTATAAGGTTGATTCCAATAATATATTAGACCAATAACAATTCTGGATATATGATGTATTAAAAAATAACGTGAGGAGGAACGTTAACATGTCTATTTATGATTTTCAAGCAACCTCAATTAATGGGGAACCGATTGAACTCTCAGACTATAGAGGTAAGATTCTCCTTATTGTAAACACTGCCAGCATGTGTAGCTTCTCCAGTCAATTCACTGATCTGCAAAAGCTCTACGAAAAACGGAGGGAACAAGGTTTTGAAATCCTTGCATTTCCTTGTAACCAATTCAATAAAAAAGAGCCGGGTAGCCATTCGGAGGTTCAGGGAATTTGCCAAATTAACCATGGAGTAACCTTCCCACTATTTGAGAAGACGGATGTAAGAGGCTTATCTCTTCATCCTTTATTTCAATATCTGACCCAACAGGCACCGTTTCAAGGCTTCGATATCCAGACCAAAGACGGTCAATGGATGGAGGATTTCCTGCGGGATAAGTATCCGGATATATACGCTGGCGACGGTATCAAGTGGAATTTTTCTAAATTCTTGGTCGATCGCGATGGCCATGTGCAAGGGAGATTTGAAGTAACAACGGAGCCCTGGGCCATTGATCCCGTCATCGAATCGTTATTGTAGTATTTCTGTTCACTTCTTTGGATTCTTTAAAAAAAGGGTATCAAATGACAAAAACGTATATTTGTCATTTGATACCCTTTATGTTATTCTGACTTTAAGGAGGTGACTCACACGGCACTTGACCGTGTCTCTATGGAAAAATCCTCAGATGTGCTAACCAAGGAACAGATTCTTATCGCTACAGAAGACACACTTAGGCGTTTTGGTATAGCCAAAACCTCCGTGACCGATGTTGCCAAAGTATTGGGAGTAAGTCATGGTACCATTTACCGACACTTTAAAAGTAAAGCCGAGCTTCTTGAAGGTGTGACCGAAAAATGGCTGAATGAAAAGATTATCGGCCCGTTAACGGAGGTCTGTCAGAATTCATCTATACTGGGAACGCCACATTTAAAACGATATATACAGACCTTGGTCGAACTTAAGCAGTATTATGCCCGCGACGACGAGGAAATGTTTGAGATGTATACGAGGGTCACCGAGCAAGCGGCTGATTTAATCGACCAGCATATCGCCCACATTGTGGATCAGCTCGCTGATATCATTATACGCGGAGACATCACATCGGATCAGCCAGCCCAACTGGCGCGTACCCTTTTCTATGCCACAGCCCGTTTTCATCATCCCGCTCATGCTTACGAATGGAAGAATCCCGTGATTAATCGGGAGTTTTCGGATGTGTGGATGCTTTTAGAAAAAGGAATCACTTAAAATAGATATGGAAGGAAGGTCCAAACACATATGAAGCATTTGGACGGAAAAACAGCAATTATCACCGGGTCCTCTAGAGGAATTGGACGTGCCATTGCCGAACAACTGGCTGATCTGGGCGCTAATGTAGTCATCAATTATGCCAGCAGTCCGGACAAAGCTCAAAAAGTCGTGGAGAGGATTATTCAAAAAGGCGGCAAAGCCATAGCACTTCACGCTGATCTGGGCAAAATGAGTGATATTGAAGCATTATTTACAAATACGATTGCTGAATTCGGTAAAGTGGATATTCTGGTTAACAACGCTGGGCTGATGATCACCCAACCTCTGGCTGAGGTAACCGAAGCTGACTTTGACAAACAATTCGCACTGAATGTAAAGGGCACCTTCTTTGCCTGTCAGCAAGCCATGAAATATATGGAGAACTACGGAAGAATCGTGAACCTGTCTACATCCGTGATCGGACAAATGTTCCCGACCTATAGCGTATACGCAGGTACCAAGGGCGCAGTGGAGCAATTTACCCGTCAGTTAGCCAAGGAATTCGGAAGCAAACAAATTACGATCAACGCCGTGGCTCCCGGTCCTGTGAACACCGAGCTTTTCCAAGCTGGAAAAACCGAGCAGCAAATCGAAGGCATGAAAAAAATGAATGCTATGGGTCGGCTCGGCGAACCGGAAGATATCGCTGATGTGATTGAGTTTCTGGTCAGCGCCAAATCACAGTGGGTTACCGGGCAGACAATCCGCGTCAATGGCGGGTTCATCTAAAAAGCTGGAATACATGGAATGGAGGTTATTACGTTCATGATGTTACACAAAGGTGAGACCTTATTTCGACAAGGAGAATCTGGCCCTTTATATCACCTCAAGAGCGGCTTGTTAAAAATTGTCCGAGTCCATGAAGACGGCTCGCAAATTTTAGTTAATGTGATTGTGCCCGATGAAATCATCCCGCACCACTCCCTGATCAGCCCCAATCCTTATTATGGTACAGCAGTCGCGCTGGTAACCTCTGAGGTTGAGGTTCTGTCACAAAAAGAATGGTATCAGGCGCTGGAGCAAGACCCGACTCAATGTCGGGCTATCGCTTTACAGCTACAGGATAAGTTGCGCATGATGCAGCAACGAATTGACCAGCTCACCGAGGTGTCACCTGCCGAAAAGCTTCGGAAGCTTCAACGCTGGTTCCACTCCTACATCGCACCCGCCACGTTAACGGACGTGCTGACGCAGGAGGAAATCGGCCAGTTTATCGGGCTACGCCGGGAGACGATTAATCGGCTATTGCGTGCTTCAAGCGCTCCTTCTGCAAAAGATGATGACGATAATGCATCTCGATGAGCGAAAACCACTCTCCAGCATTCAACGCGCCGAATCTGGGATGAGAGACGGTAGAAAGCCCTGTTGATTTCCCAACGATCGGCTCAATCTCTCTCATTTTACGGATCACAGCATTTAAACCCTCCACAATTTCTTCTTTGCTCGTCGGTTGTGGGGGAGTATACTGCGGAGATGGTGGAACTTGGATACGTATGGGCGGAAACCCTCCTAGATTAAAAACGGCCGTACCCGCCTCCGTTTTAACCCCTGTCTCCCCATTAGGCTGTAGACAAACATCAATGTTCTTCAGGTGCATATACAGAGCAGAGTTCACCAAATGAAGATACATTTGTCCAAGCGACCATTGGTCCTCCTGCGGTGTGTACTGCAATTGCTCCAAGCTAAAGCTGTCCAATTCAAGAAGATAGTGTTGTGCCGTTTCTTCAAAACGCTGCAATGTTTCGGTAGTATTCATATATTAGTAACTGCCCCTCTCTATTAAAGTAGCTTTACTATACAAAAATGCTACTGACAGCATTATGTCAGTAGCATTTCAACATTTTTTCCACTTCCGCACGTATCCGCTCCCGGAGCGACTCAGGCTCCAGCACAACCATATCCGCGCCCCAGCCAAGTATCCATTGCAGTAATTCCTCCGGCTGTCTGACGCGGAAAAGTATATGCAATCCATCTGCACGCTCCTCTATAGCCTCCATATAAAAGTTGTTCGCTTCCTTCACCTTATCTGCGATATCGGAGCGTGCTAGTATGCGAACAGTCACATGACGGTCATCGGTTTGCTTATAATCCTGCAAATGAAAATCGACAGGCAAATGAAACCTATCCTCCAGTACCATAAGCTCGTCCATACGTGACAGACGGAAATGGCGAAGCTGCTGCCGCAATTCACATTGCCCGATTAATACCCACGAACCACGAAGCAATACCAGACCATAGGGAGCGACCACACGCACACTTTGACGATTCCCGTCAGCCTCTGGCATTCTTTTGGAGTAACCAAACCGTACCATTCGTTTTTCCAATACAGCAAGACGCAGCGTTTCCAAGTAGGTTTTCTCTCTATGGTTTGCCCCTTCACCCACAGCGAGTAATCTCATGGTTGTACGCACCCGGGAAACTTCCCTGCGGACGCTCTCTGGTAAAATGGCTTCAATTTTCCTGCGGGAGGTTTGCGCCTTGATACCGTAGTCTGTATCAAATTTTTGTTCGATAAAATCCGTCCCGATTAGCAACGCCACAGCCTCTTCTGCGGTAAAGCTCACTGGGGGCAGGAAATACCCCTCCATCAAGGAATATCCAATGCCCGGTGCTCCTACAATCGGTACGCCCGATTCGCTTAGAGCCTGAATATCCCGATAGATGGTTCTCACACTCGTTTCGAATATAGCTGCCAAATCCTCAGCTCGTAAAATATCCTTACGCTGTAACTCTAGCAAGATCGCTAGCAAACGATCTGTTTTGTTCATACCATGGCCCCTCTCTGGAAGGATCTAAAATGCAGAAATACAAAAAAGCAATAAGGGCAGTACAGTCACTGCGACTTATTGCTCTTTTTTTCATACGGAAGTTACTCCATTACTTAAAAAATACTTTTTCAACGTTATATTTAGCCTTTTGTGAATTGATAATGTAGGTTTCATAAATTTCTCGCTCTACCGCATCTTCTACAATACAAATCTCGATAATCGCAACTTCATTCCGCTTGTCCTTGATCGGCGATACGTTATCTTCAAAATGCTTTTTGATTCTTGGTCTTAACTTTCTCGCTTTACCAACGAACAGCAATTCCTCCTGCGCATTGTAGAACATAAAGACGCCAGCCTTATCTCTAGGGATCAGGTGAAAGTCGGTAAACCCGTAAATATGGCTGAGCTCAGGGTTAACCTGTTTGGTAATCGTGATATCCGGAGTTGGAATTGTTATATTAATCACTATGTCACTTCCTCATTCTATATAGGTGTAAATATTATCACAAATCCTGCGGTAACACCATTCAAGGATAATCAGGGAGTGTCCCCTGGAACAGGCTTCGTCGTTTTCTCAACGATTCTTTCCAGTACCCAGACAAGTACCCCCACTGCAAGGCTGGCGATGACCGCCATAATCGCCGATCCGCCAGCATGTAGCAGCAACACGGGAACCCAAAGCAATCCGAGCAAACGGTGTACGGTCCGCATCCACTTGTTACGAACTTTGTTAATGAAGAAGCCATACCCGGCGATCGCCAGCAGAATGACAAATCCCGCAATCCCGGTATAGGTTTTGTTATCTTGAAGCTTGGTTATCAAAAAATAAATACCATGAGCGGCAATCAGGATCAAGGTCGCCCAACCCAGAAGTTTATGGAGGGAATGTAACAACCGCCCGGCTCTTCTAACCAACATTGATGGCGATCTTAGCTTCTTCTTAAACCAGAACCAAGAGAAAGCGGCCGCACCAAGAAATACGGAAATCGTACCCAAAGTCTTGAATATTTCCCCGTTGCCCCCACGCCCTTCTCCACGAGGATGTACGCCCACAGGCCCTGTAGACCCACCTTCTGATAGCCGTGGGCCAGGTCCACCGCCGGAGAGCGATGACATGTAGTAATAGTAGATGACGAGTAGAACTGCTACCGTAACTGCAATCATAGCTGGAATCCAAACGGCCCTTTTCGTCTTCATTTGTTATACATCCTTCCTAGGAAAATTGCCTTGAGTGTACCTGGTCAAGCTTAAAACAAGATTAAAGCAAGCTGAAAGTATTTCTTTTACCTCAGTCAGTATCGAGGATGGTCGTAATAACGTTAATACAGGCACCGTAATAGATAGAAATCTATGAATTCCCTACTATGCGAGCACGCCGGTTTCCGTTACAATATGTCAGTGTGATTCTGGCATCGGCAGATTGACGCGTATTTGAACATTATTGGAGGCTTCTATTTTTTCATGCAAAATGAATCTCATGCTAACGTAAAAATCATAACGGCCGATCCGAGTGCGATCGGCCTGTTTGGCTTGGCTATTGTAACACTTGTAGCTTCATCCCAAAAGCTTGGTCTCACTGAAGGCTTGAGCTTTATTATCCCTTGGGCTATTTTCCTTGGTGCCTTTGCACAGCTGTTTGCCTGCATTCAGGATGCAAAGCATAACAATACCTTTGGCATGACGGCATTTGGTGCTTACGCCTTCTTCTGGTTAGCCGTAGCTAGTAGCTGGATGATTAAAATGGGCGTATTCGGCTCAGAGCTGGCATCTGCTGTAGATGGCAAACAGCTCGGCTTTGCCTTTGCCGGCTATCTCATCTTCACGCTCTTCATGACCATTGGAGCCATGGAGACGCACAAGGTCCTATTTTTTATTTTTGTGTTGATTGATTTTCTATTCCTCGGCCTTAGCTTCGATGCATTCGGCATCGCCCCAGAGGTGTTCCATACCATCGCCGCTTATGCTGAAATGGGCATTGGTCTACTCTCGCTGTACGGTACAGGAGCTGCCGTTCTGAATGCACATTTTGGCCGAACATTTCTGCCCGTAGGACGTCCTTTCGGCATTTTTAAACCACGTCCTTAGCTGCATATTTAAACCCACAAAGCCTCCTTTCGCGCCGATCCGCGTTAAGGACGGCTTTGTTTCCTTTCCATCACTCCCCCCTGTATCAAAAAAATACTAAAGAGAGTCGTTTAGTGAATATAAAACCCCACAATGATAACAATATACATAAATTGTATTCAAAGGGGTTTTTGTAAAAATGACACAAAGCAAATCTCGTATCGCATTTCCGCAATTTCCCGAATCGTATTGGTTAGCTTCCACTGACATCCCTAACTTCCCCAAACTTAGTGAGGATATTCAGGTGGATGTTGCCATTGTAGGTGCGGGGATTACCGGTATTACCACTGCTTATTTACTTTCTAAAAAAGGATTAAACGTCGCCGTCGTCGACGCAGGGCGGATACTTCATGGGACAACCGGTCATACTACCGCCAAAATTACCGCACAGCATGATTTGATCTACAGCGAGTTTATTTCCCATTTTGGCAAGGAAAAAACCCGGCTCTATTACGAAGCCAACCACAACGCTCTTCAATTTATCAAACAAACGGTAGAAGAGTTTAATATTGATTGTCAATTTACAGAAGAAGATGCCTACGTTTATACATGTGAAGATACGTATGTGAAAAAAATTGCCGACGAATATAAAGCTTACGAGCAACTTGGCATCCCGGGAAGTTATGTCGAACAAACGCCTCTGCCGTTTTCAACTAAAGCAGCTATTAAGATGAAAAACCAGGCCCAGTTTAATCCTGTACCTTTCTTAAGATATTTGGCAAACCAAGTCATCCGTCAGGGCGGGGAAATTTATGAGCAAACCACCGTTGTAGATGTGGAAAAAGGAAACCCTGCCATCATTACAACCAGCGACGGAAAGAAAATTACCTGCAACCATGTCGTATCCTCCTCACATTTTCCATTCAATGATCCCAACGGTCTTTATTTTGCGCGATTGCATGCCGAGCGGTCTTATGTACTCGCGGTCAAAACCGATAAAATCTATCCAGGTGGTATGTATCTAAGTGCAGAAACCCCAAAACGTTCACTTCGCTCCGTAATGGTAAACGGAGAACCAATGGTTATCGTCGGTGGGGAAGGTCACAAAACGGGACAAGGAATCTGTACTTTCCAGTACTATGAAGCTTTACAAAAGTTCGCGGAGCAAACATTTGGATTAAAGGAGATCGTTTATCGCTGGTCGGCCCAAGACTTGTATACGCTAGACAAGCTCCCTTATATTGGGCAGGAACTATCCAACACCTCTAACATCCTCGTTGCTACGGGTTATAGAAAATGGGGGATGACCACAAGTGTAGCGGCAGCCTTATTAAATACGAATCTGATTACCAGAGAGGAAAGCCCCTACCAGGATCTTTTCTCCCCTTCAAGGTTTCATATGGACCCCGACATTAAAACATTTGTAACTCAAAATGCAAATGTGGCTAAACATTTGATTGCTGGAAAGTTAGACATCAGCTACAAAAAAGCCGAAGAACTGGAACACGACGAAGGGTCGGTCATCCGGGTAAACGGCAAAAGAGCAGGCGCATACCGAGACCCACAAGGAGCATTGCACCTAGTGGACACGACATGCACCCATATGGGTTGCGAAGTCGAGTGGAATGAAGCGGAAAGAACATGGGATTGCCCTTGTCATGGCTCTCGCTTTTCATATCAAGGCGAAGTCATTGAAGGACCGGCCAAAAAAGCACTTGGCAAGGTTGAAGCCGAATAGCACGATCCTTTCGAATAAACCTAGTTAGGCTGGATAACATACCTTTGAGAAACATAAAAGAAAGGTGATCCGATGATAAACCAACAGTCTACATTAGCGGCGCATGAGTCCTTAGAAATCCACGAAGCGCTTAATTTTAAAACGTTATGCTTAGCCAAGTCCAAATTAATGCAGGGCTTGGTATTCGATCAAGAGCTAAAGGATCTAATGGAAAAAGATGTTCAGCAATCTATACAAGCTATTGCCGATTTGCAAGCATTGTATGTTAAAGCACCGTTTCAGGCACCTGTTCCAGAATTCCGACCAACACCAATCTTAAATTGAGGTGAATGATGTGACATTAGATCAGACCCAGTCCGCTAAAATGGATTATGTGGATCCAAAAAACTCATTAAACATGCCAGAAATGGCAGACACGACCTTAGCGATGGATTTTCTGATTCGCGTCAAGGAAGGAGTTCGAAATACAGCCGTAGCCTTGACGGAAACCGTCTCTCCAGATGCCAGAACTCTGTTGCGCAATCAACTGCATCAAGGCATCGCTCTTCATCAGGAAATTACTGATCTTATGGTACGAAAAAAATGGTTTCATCCCTATGATCTGCAAAAGCAGTATCAATTGGATCAACTATCAGCCAACAAGACGGTGGACATCAGTAAAATGAAACTGTTCCCAGACGATACCACCCGCAAGGGTATGTTTGATCGCACGCCGGACGAACATATGGGAGGAAACCAGGCATGAAAGCAGTGACCTACCAAGGTATCAAAAACGTTGTGGTTAAAGAGGTTCCGGACCCAAGTATTCAAAAAGCCGACGATGCGATTGTCAGACTGACGACAACCGCTATTTGTGGTTCAGATCTGCATCTCATTCATGGAATGATTCCGAATCTACAGGAGGATTATGTAATTGGTCATGAGCCGATGGGGGTTGTAGAGGAAGTTGGCAGCGGCGTAACCAACTTAAAAAAGGGAGACCGCGTGATCATTCCGTTCAACATAGCGTGCGGTGAATGCTTTTATTGTAAAAACCAATTGGAAAGTCAATGTGATCATTCTAATGAGCATGGAGAAATGGGCGGTTTTTTCGGCTATTCAGGAACAACTGGTGGATATCCGGGTGGACAAGCTGAATATTTACGTGTGCCTTTTGCCAACTTCACTCACTTCAAAATTCCGGAGAGTTGTGAACATCCTGACGAGAAGCTTTGCCTGATTGCTGATGCCATGACTACTGCATTTTGGAGCGTCGATAATGCCGGAGTAAAGAAGGGGGATACTGTCATTGTTATTGGCTGTGGACCGGTAGGTCTGCTAGCCCAGAAGTTCGCCTGGTTCAAAGGGGCAAAACGAGTCATTGCGGCAGACTACCTGGATTATCGTCTGCAACATGCGAAGCGTACAAATCATGTGGAAATTGTTAATGTAGAATCGCAAGAAAACGTCGGCAACTACCTCAAAGAGATAACCAAAGGAGGCGCAGACGTAGTTATTGACTGCTCCGGCATGAGCGGTAAAATGTCTCCGCTGGAATCTCTCGCTTCCGGTCTCAAGCTTCACGGCGGAGCTTTAGGAGGACTAGTCATAGCTACACAGGCTGTGCGCAAAGGTGGCACCATTCAAGTTACCGGAGTCTACGGCGGACGATATAACGGTTTTCCTTTGGGAGACATTTTTCAGCGAAATGTTAATTTACGTACGGGACAGGCTCCCGTTATTCACTATATGCCATATATGTATGAGCTGATTGATACGGGAAAGGTGGACCCAGGAGACGTTGTTACACACGTCATTCCGTTAAGCGACGCCAAACGTGGATATGAAATTTTTGATACCAGACAGGACAATTGCATCAAAGTTGTACTTAAACCTTAACTATATATTGGAGCATTGGAGGTAAACGTCATATGGTGTATGGCCTGCACGAAACACTTGAAGTCCATGAATTGTCAGCGTTCAAAACAGTGTGTCTTACCAAGTCTAAAACCATGCAAGCATTAATCTCTGATCCAACTCTCAAAGCTATATTACAGCAGGATGTTGACTTATCGACCCGCCAATTACAAGAACTCGGTACCCTCTTAGATCAAGCCATCTCACAGGAGGTTAAGCCATGAATACACTGTTGGAGCATTTGACCGGACTGCAT
Organism: Paenibacillus peoriae; assembly: GCF_022531965.1. Lineage (GTDB taxonomy): Bacteria > Bacillota > Bacilli > Paenibacillales > Paenibacillaceae > Paenibacillus > Paenibacillus polymyxa_D. The sequence continues at coordinate 5,694,182 of NZ_CP092831.1, forward strand.
ACCTTAACGGACCAAGTCATTGCAGCCGATTTTCTGAACGCGGCCAAAAGCGGTGTGAGAAATTACGCTATGGCCGTAACAGAAGCGGGAACTCCAGAAATTAAGGCAATTCTTACGAAGCAACTGGATGAGGCTATTGATATGCATGAGCAGATTTCAACATACATGATCGAACGTGGCTGGTATCACCCATGGAACGTAAAAGAGCAGCTTACGATGGATCTACAAAATATCAATACTGCATTGCAAGCCCCTGTTTTATAAAGATAGGACGCTCACTTCGGTCGTACATTCCTGACCGTAGGACGTCCCTTGGGAATTTTAAAAGCACATCCTTAGCAGTATATGTAAACCCACAAAGCCGCCTTTCACGTCGATACGCGTTAAGGGCGGCTTTTGGGATTAACATGTTATCTTAATTATTCGGCTTGCCAATTCGGCATCCGTTCTGCAGGATAACGAAGACCCGCTGCCATTCCTTTTGGAATAATTGCGTTAATAGCTTCCATTTCCTGTGCGGATAAAACAACATCGACGGATCCTGCATTTTCCTCTAAATACGTAACCCGCTTGGTTCCTGGAATCGGTACAATTCCCTCTTGCGCAAGCAGCCATGCCAACGCCAGTTGAGAAGGTTTGACCCCTTTTTGGGCGGCAAGGTCCTTAACATGCTGCACGAGATCCAGATTTTTCTGGAAATTCTCAGGTTGAAAACGTGGCACAGAGCGACGGAAATCATCTTCTGCAAAATCATCAAACTTCTGAATTTGTCCGCTCAAAAAGCCGCGTCCAAGTGGACTGTAGGCCACAAACTCGATGCCTAGTTCCTTACACGCCGGTATAACTTCATCTTCTGCTTCTCGGCTCCATAAGGAGTATTCCGTTTGCAGCGCTGTAATCGGATGTACCTTGTGAGCACGTCGAATGAGCCCAGGAGAAGCTTCGGACAGCCCCAAATAGCGGACTTTTCCCGCTTGAACCAAGTCACTCATCGCACCAACTGTTTCCTCGATAGGCACATTCGGATCAACACGATGCTGGTAGTACAGATCAATCACATCTACACCCAGTCTTTGCAGGCTGCGATCACATGCCTCTTTTACGTATTCGGGACGGCCACTTACACCCATAAATGCGCCATCTTCCCCACGCATAATGGAAAATTTAGTGGCTAATACGACTTCGTCGCGGCGGCTCCGCAGGACTTGGCTAATCAGTTTTTCATTTTCCCCCACACCATAGACATCGGCAGTATCCCAAAAGTTTATCCCTAGCTCCAGCGCACGATGAAGTGTTTTGATCGACTCCTGCTCATTCAACTCACCGTAATATTCGGACATTCCCATGCAGCCCAGACCCAGTGCAGATACTTGAAGGTCACTGTTACCCAGTTGTTTCTTTTTCAATTTCTATCACTCCTAAATTGTCAGAATAGTCATCGTATTTCCTAAGCACCACGTCACATTCCGTATGTTACTACTTAAAGTTAACTTGAAGTCAAGCATTGTCTCGTTTTGAAACGAGAATTATTATGTATGAACAGAAGCGGTCGGTAGCTTCTGGACGGTAGGGAGATTCACTTACAGAGCTAAAGCCTCTTCCGTAATCTTCTTGATATCAATGGATGAAGGCGTTTCTTCCTTGACCATATCGGGCAGGATATTTTCCAAAAAATACTCAACGCAGTGTAATTGAATATTCTTGATTTTTACAAGTGCATTACGGTACATGACTATAAATTCTTTTTCCGTATTTCCCCGCTGAAGTTCTGCAAATGCTTCGTATACCTGATCCATCTTGTCCGCAACTTCAAGGATTAAACCTTCTACAGAATCATCTTTACCTTCCCTTAGCTGTTTGCGAAAAATAGCCTTAAAATCCTCGGGAATATTCTCTTCAATAAAATACTCAATCATACCCTCTTCGACCTGTTGGATTAATAATCGTAGTTCCTTAGAGGAGTGCTTAACTGGCGTTTTGATGTCTCCAATAAAAATCTCCCCGTAATCGTGACTGCTCGTAATCTCGTATAGCTTTTTCCAGTCAATACGGACACCATTTCTCTCTTCAATATCAGCCAGCGTTTTGGCGTATTGTACGACTTTCCAAGAATGTGCCGATACGCTGTGTTCCTCGAATTTAAACTTACCCGGACAACGGATGATTCTTTCCAGCTCATTTAGCGACCGAAAATACGTGTGAATCCCCATCATTGCATCCATCCTTTAATATATATATGAGATAGTCAATCTAAATCCCACTACAAACCTCAACTATTAACAGCAGATTATCGCAATATCAAGTGGAATTCACACATGTAGCATATACACAATTTTTGCTATACACTTTATAAAAGAGGAATTTGCAAAATCCTGAAAAAAATATAAAGTGGTGAATTCGTTGTTCAAAATCTTATTAATTGAAGATGATGAAACTTTGTTCCATGAAATGAAGGATCGGTTAACTCAATGGAACTATGATGTGTATGGCATCCAGGACTTTAATAAAGTCATTCAGGAATTCACAACGATAAAGCCTGATCTGGTCGTGATAGATATTCAATTGCCGAAATTTGATGGGTTTCATTGGTGTCGAATGATTCGATCCCACTCTAACGTCCCCATCCTCTTCTTATCTTCACGGGATCATCCTACGGATATGGTGATGTCGATGCAGCTTGGAGCGGATGATTTTATCCAAAAACCGTTTCATTTTGATGTACTCATTGCCAAATTACAGGCGACACTCCGCCGCGTATATAATTACAATACAGAACCTGTCTCCCTTAAAACATGGTGTGGCGCAACGGTCGACTATGAAAAAAATGTAGTAGCCAATGAGACTGGCTCCATCGAATTAACCAAGAACGAGATTTTTATTTTGAAGCTGCTGATCGAACAAAAAAATAAAATTGTTGCACGTGAGGAATTAATTAAAAGCCTCTGGGATGATGAACGTTTTGTCAGCGACAATACCCTGACCGTCAACTTGAACCGCCTGCGCAAAAAATTGGACGAGCTGGATTTGGGCCGTTTCATTGAAACGAAAGTCGGGCAAGGCTACATGGCTACAGAAGAGGCACCTGCCTATGATTAAAAAATACCTTATAGAGAGGCGGAGCTGGATTCTACTGTTTGTGTGTCAGCAATTCCTGATCCTGTTCATTGCTTATGTGGATGCAGCAATTCCGTTAATGCCGATTCTTTATATCGTCTTCTTATCTATGATGATTTTCTTGGTTTTTTTAATCATTCGTTATCCCAAGGAAACCAAGTTCTATACCACACTAGAAAAATGGGAGAGTTCTCTTGAACTAACGGGTATAGGCGAACCGGAGAGTCCGTTTGAGCAAATCATTGAACAAAAAATCACGGGCCAGAACGAACGGTTACAACAGATCATCTCGCAAAATCAATTGACACTTGAACATGAAAAAGATGAACTATTATCCTGGATTCATGAGGTAAAAACACCTTTGACCACCATGCATTTGATGATTGAGCGGTTGGACGACAAGTCCCTAAAAGCTCAGTTAACCTATGAATGGCTACGAATTCACTTACTGCTGGATCAGCAGCTCCATCACAAACGAATATCTTTTATTGAAAATGATCTGTATGTCGAGCAAGTGGATTTAAAATCTCTGGTTTTTAAAGAGATCAAAGCATTACAGTCATGGTGCATCCAAAAGGGGATCGGTTTTGACATCCAACTTGAGCACATGGAAGTGCTGAGTGATGCCAAATGGCTGGCTTTTATCATCAGACAGCTCTTAACCAATGCCATCAAATATAGCGATGCCAGTGATATTATCATTCACAGCTATGAACAAAGGGATCGAATACAGCTTGAGGTTCAAGACTTTGGACGCGGTATTGATCCGAAGGATATACCGCGTATCTTCGAGAAAGGTTTTACCTCCACAACCCAACATTCTGATCACACTTCAACGGGTATGGGGTTATATTTAACGAAAAAGGCAGCACAAACCTTGCTCATACATATAGATGTGCACTCCAAACCGAACGTAGGTACAACCTTCACTTTAATTTTTCCCAAACGAAATGATTTCGTGAGTGTGGTAAGCATGTGACAGAGATGTCACATGCTTTTATGTATTGTTCGCCCAATCAAAGGAAAAACATCGGCTCTATTTTTATAATAAGGCTACAAGAACAATAAGGAGTGCATCGAAGTGAACATTTTAGAAGCTCATAAAATCCGTAAAAGCTACGGTAATAAGTTCAATATGCAGGAGGTTTTGAAGGGAATAGATATCCTTATTGAAGAAGGGGAATTTGTCAGTATTATGGGAGCCTCCGGTTCAGGTAAAACCACATTGCTGAATGTTCTTTCCTCTATTGATAAAGTGAGCCAAGGTTCCATTAGAATCAATGATATCGAAATGACGAAAATGAAAGAAAAGCAACTGGCTGAATTTCGAAAAGAGCATTTAGGCTTTATTTTTCAGGAGTATAATCTGCTGGATACGCTAACGGTGAAGGAGAACATCCTCTTACCGTTATCCATCACCAAAACGCCTAAGAAAGAAGCCAACCGAAGATTTCAGGAAGTGGCTACAGAATTGGGGATTTATGAGTTGAAAGATAAGTATCCCAATGAAATTTCGGGTGGACAGAAACAGCGTACATCAGCGGCCAGAGCGTTTATTCATGAGCCCAGTATTATTTTTGCCGATGAACCTACGGGTGCACTGGATTCCAAGTCGGCTTCCGATTTATTAAACAAGCTGGGCCAGTTGAACCAAAAACGCAAAGCAACCATTATTATGGTCACGCATGATCCTGTCGCTGCCAGCCATTGCAGTCGGGTTATTTTTATTAAGGATGGGCAAATGTATACGCAGCTTCACAAAGGCGAGCAGGAAAGACAAAGCCTCTTCCAGGATATCATGAAAACCCAAGGGGTCTTAGGCGGGGTCCAATATGAACATTAATCTGCTCATTCTAAAAAATTTGAAAAAAAACCTGAAAAATTATTACCTTTATGTTTTTGCCCTCATTTTCAGTGTTGCACTCTATTTCGCTTTTGTCACACTACAGTACGATCCCTCCATGGACGAAGTGAAGGGGTCTGTTAAAGGTGCAGCTTCCATACGGGCAGCTTCCATTTTACTGGTCGCTATTGTCTGCATTTTTCTTATGTATGCCAATAATATTTTTATAAAAAGACGAAGCAAAGAAATTGGCCTATTTCAATTGATCGGAATGACTAAAAGTAAAATTTTTCGCATCCTGAGTGCTGAAAACCTAATTTTATACTTTAGTTCCCTCTTCATTGGGATTGGGGTTGGATTCTCCTTTTCCAAATTAGTGATTATGATTTTATTTAAGACGACGGGCGTCGAAGCCATTGCCACTCTATATTTCTCTAACCAAGCACTGACTCAAACACTCATCGTTTTTGTTGTCATCTACCTGCTGATCATGCTCATGAATTATTCTTTTATCAAAAGACAAAGTATTTTGTCCTTGTTCAGAGTGACCTCAACCACCGAAGGGAAAATCAAGAAAATATCGATCTTTGAGATGATCATCGGGATCATTGGCATCTCTCTCATCGCTTTAGGTTACTATGTTTCCTCCAAATTATTTGGTGGAGACTTTACATCCATAAATGAATTGTTTATGGCTATGGTGTTTATTTTGGGCACTGTCATCATCGGAACACTCCTTTTTTATAAAGGATCTATCCGCTTTATTTCCAATATCATCAGAAAGAGTAAAGGCGGCTATTTGAACATTAATGAGGTGCTATCTCTCTCATCCATTATGTTCCGCATGAAGTCCAATGCTTTGTTGTTGACCATTATTACGACAGTATCAGCACTTGCCATCGGTTTACTTTCCTTAAGCTATATCGCCTATTATTCTGCGGATCAAGCAGCTGAGGACAATGTACCTTCCCATTTTGCCATGACGAATGTACCGGATGCGGAGAAATTCAAAGCGTTACTTCATGAGCATGATATAAAGTATCGTGAAAAGAAAATTGAAGTGATTCAAGTCAGTGTGAAGACAGCGCAAATTATGGAGACTCCTATGGAACAATTAAATGATGGTACGGATTCCATGACACTGCCTGTCGTAAGCGACCAATCTGTGGAGGGTACGGATGTAACTCCAGGCCAAACGGTTTTAACGGGCTATAATGATATGTTACAGAAATTCATGTCCTTGAAAGACTTTGGCCCCTTGGATCTGAAGGGGAAAACAGAAGTCATACCTCAACAATATGTGGGTCTAAAAAAGGATTATGTCATTCCCTACTATTTTGCAGCCGGGGGAGTACCCACTGTCATTGTAGACGAAACCATCTTTGAGCGGTTAAAGAAAGATGTAAATCCTGAGATTCAAAAGAAATCATCCTTATATATTGGAATTGATATGATAAATGCAGAACAGATTGAAGAAGCCAATCGTCTCTTTGCAGCTGCGAATTTTAATGATCAACAAACATCCCGCCTTGAAATGAGCAGCAATCAGAAGCGGAACATGGGAGTGATCATGTTTGTAGTTGGCTTTTTGGGACTCACCTTTCTCATTACATCAGGCTGTATCCTTTACTTTAAGCAAATGGATGAGAGCGAAGATGAAAAAGCCAATTATACGGTGTTAAGAAAGTTAGGGTTCACCCAGAGCGACCTGCTTAGAGGCATTAAAATAAAACAGCTCTTTAACTTCGGCATTCCATTAGTGATTGGCCTATCACACAGCTATTTCGCCGTTCAATCCGGCTGGTTCTTGTTTGGAACCGAAATTTGGATGCCTATGATCATCGTTATGGTGCTGTACACCGCCTTATATTCCATTTTCGGGATACTATCCATCCTGTATTATAAAAAGGTCATTAAATCAGCATTATAATCGGCAAAAAGCAAAAAAGCCCCAGGCGAAAGTGCTGGGGCTTTTCCAAATATTTGAGCATTTTCGTTCCTACATGTACAATAAAATAACTATCATCGTAACCCCAAAGGGGGAGAGCTTATTTTATTATTAATCATCAATGGCATCGGCATCGTAGCCAATATCATACTCGGTTCCTTTATAGGCGTGGCTATTTTTATGGGAATCGTTTTTTTCCTGATTGGCTTGCCTGAGTTTAAAAAATCGCCGAAACTTACGAAAAAGGCTAAAAAAGATATCGCCTATATTATGTCCACATTGTTAACTCTTGTTGTATTCATGGTCATCGTTTTCTGGAATATCCGTGCCTCAGGTGATTTGATGCTAGCAGGTCCGCTAACACCGCAAATGAAGTTTCACTGGGGACAAAAGGTGTTGATGCTAGGGTTACTGGAGGGCTTGTGGGCTGTCATCACCCTAAAATGGCTGTTACCCATCTTTTTTGATCCGCTGGATCTCAATAAGAAGCAAATCCTTGTTTTAGTGAGCGGGATTGTATTTAGTGTGGGTTCAGGTATTTATGCCATACTTGGAGCTAGTTAATGGTTCGCCTCTACAGAGGCTCGTGTGAATGCTTAACGCAAAGGTTCAAAACCCTCTGCTTGCTTAAGAATCCGCTCAATTTCCGCGCATGTCTCCGGTTGCAGCGTCACTTCGACTGCTTTTACATTTTCCTCAATTTGTGCCGGTTTAGTAGCCCCAATAAGTGCAGCGCTGATACCCGGTTCTCTCAGAATCCAAGCAAGCGCGAGCTGTGACAGGGTAACACCCAAATTCTTCGCCAGCTTATCCAGCTCCTGGACACAGTTCAGAACGGTATCGTTCATGTAACTACTAATGACATTATTGACAGAGGCATCAGCCCCGCGGCTACCCGTCGGTAAAGGTTGTCCAGGCTTGTATTTCCCCGTGAGGACCCCTTGGGCCAGAGGCGAAAATACAATTTGGCCGATGCCTACCTGCCCGGATACCGGAAGTACCTCATGCTCGATGTAACGTTCGAACATATTATAGATCGGCTGATTGGCAATCAGCGGGCGCAGATTCAGCCTTTTTCCAATCCCATAAGCATCCATGAGCTGGGCAGCACTCCATTCGCTGACAGCAGCGTACAGAATCTTACCCTGAGCCTGAAGGTCATCGAGCGCTCGCAGCGTCTCTTCTAAAGGAGTGTCTGGATCATAACGATGACAAAAGTACATGTCGATATAATCCGTACCCAGACGCTTCAGACTCGCTTCACATTGCTCCATAATGTGCTTGCGTGACAGTCCCCTGTCATTGGGACCGGAATCCATAGGAAAGTACACCTTGGTAGATAATACATAGCTATCTCTTCGATAGGACTTCAAAGCAGCTCCCATAGCCTTTTCGCCTTCTCCCCGGTTATACGCGTTCGCGGTATCAAAGAAATTAATCCCGAGTTCAAAGGCTTTGGCAATACAGGTATGAGCTGCTTCCTGCTCGGCGGCTGTACCGTACGTCAACCAGCTCCCCAAGCCGATTTCACTAATTTTAAGACCACTGTTGCCTACATTTCTATATTTCATATCTACTCCTTCTTTCATAAGAGGATTATATTTTTATATTTTAACATGTAAACCCTTTCATTAAAATCATTGATAAAGGATTCATGGAGTTACATGAAGGATATCTACCACCCTGACGGTTAGGGTGGTAGATGCTTTAGTCTCACAATCTCAAATCATGTCTACTTGCTTCCTACAGGAAAAAGCGCATCATATGCAGGACAAGGCAGTTTGTCGAGAAACTCCTGAAGCTGCTTCGGTTTGTTTTTGTAAATATCCTTTAAGGATGTTCCGTTATAGATATTGCCGATGACCACAGGATGGCATAGCTCACAGATCAGGATGTCCCCGTTCCCGTGCAGATGGAGCTGTTTTTTACCATCAACACAATTGGAAAAATACACACCCGGCTGTTCCTTGAAACCCAGTGCTTCTGCGAAACGGTCCATACAGGTGAAATACAATACAGTATCATCTTTTTTATGTGCAATCAGGTCATGGACGGAACGGACGAGCGCTTCCTTGGTAGAAATAGCGTTCCAGTTGGTATGATCCATCACAATGCTGTTTTGGATTTCATGGATGCGCACACCGAGATCATATACCATTTCGCTAATAGCTGGCATGTTGTTCTGCGTCTCCTCAAACAGTAGCGTCTCCAGCACCGTTTCCAGCTTGGCCTCGGTACATAACCGGATATTTTGAACAATTTTCTCATACATGCGAGGATGAACATGATAATAGGCTGCATATTTATCGGCATCCGTGAAGTTGAAGGAGATATGAATGTTGGAAAGTCCTGCATCACGCAGTTTCTCAATTCGTTCAGGGCTGAGCAAGCTGGCGTTGGTATTGAGCTGGGTAGCGATTCCTTTGCTCGAACAGTGAGCCACAATGTCCAGACAATCCTCATACTTCAAGGTCACTTCTCCCCCGGACAGTCGCACACGTTTTAACGTTGGAATGTCATCAATAATATCAATGACCTCTTTGCTGCTAATGCATTGCCCATCGTCCCGCTGATACGCGCAGCAGTAATCACACTTGAAGTTGCAATTAGAGGTGACCCCGACTTCCAGTCCCTCCAGCTCGTAGATACCCGGCTTTTCCAGTTCAAGTGCTTTATATTTGTTCTCTATACTCACTTTCTCATGATCCTCCCGATCTCAGGCTTGTGTCTTGAATTCCCCTTGAGATTATACAGAATGGGACGGTTTCTAGATATGACATTGGTAACGGCGAACCGTTGCATAAGTAGCGTCATGTTTTGGGTAGGGAACTGCAGAAAAAGCGCAGAAAAGGATTGGCAGCATATTGTTAAATAGTAAAAAACTCAATGTTAGAGGGTTACAACCGCCTAGCCTATGGAAACAGTAACTTATACTATTCCCCGTTTTTTTTCTTCCCTCAATACATATACTATATCTCAAAATTGTATTCTTAGGGGGAGAGATGCGAAGATGAAAAGGTTAGTTTATGCATGCATGCTTTCTTTACTTCTTATGACTCCGATACAAATCGTGGGAGCAGCTATAAATACAGCGGAAGCTAGACCAGTTAAACCAGAGTTACTAAGTTCTCTTCGTCAGGGTGGATACATTCTGTTCGTTAGGCATGGTGAAGCAACGCTAGGAGAAGATCAACCTAATCTCGTCTTAGGTGATTGCTCACTCCAAAGGAATCTTTCCGAGGAAGGTAAAAGACAAGCCTCACTTTTTGGGGAAAGGATAAAGAGCTTACAAATCCCCATTCAAACTCCAGTTATAGCAAGTCCCTTTTGTCGAACAAGGGAAACGGCAGAATTAGCTTTTGGAGCAGAAAATGTTCATGTAGATCCCTTCTGGGTTAGAATTTACAATCTAAGTGGTAATGTAACCGCAGCAGAGAAGGAAAGTACATTAGCCGAACTGACTTCTGTGTTAGAGAAAGTTCCACCTTCTGGGACCAACAAAGTTATCATTGCTCACAGTTTCCCTCAAGGCATTGGTTTGGGCGAGATTCCGAACTTGGGTACTGTAGTTGTGAAGCCAAGAGGACAGGGAAACGGTTTTGATATTGTAGACAGGATATCTTTTGCTGAGTTGTCGACTGTGCCGTGAGAAAAATTTGCGGCTTCAGACAACACAGTGAACCATGCATAGTTTTCATTCCCAAATCCATACTGAATATATCTGTTGGTAATGGAGGCGGGAATTGTGGATAAAAGGATGAATCTGCTTATGTTCAGCGGCGATTATGATAAGGCAATGGCTGGACTGATTCTGGCAAATACAGCGCGGGAATTGGATGTGGATGTGACGATGTTTTTTGCGTTCTGGGGATTATCACTGGTTCGTGATCCCGAGAAGATGACGCTTGAGGATAAGACGATTTACGAGAAACTCATGGACTTGATGACGCCCAAAGGGCCTGAATCCTTACCGCTGTCCCATATGAATTTTAGTGGTCTGGGCAAACTGATGCTAACGGAAATGTTGGAAGACAATGAAGCCCCAAAGCTGATCCACTTCCTAAAAGGTGCCCGGAAGAAAAACGTCAAATTTTATGCCTGTAAGCTATCGGTGGATATTATGGGTTTTAAACCGGAAGAATTTATACCTGAACTGGAAATTATCGAGGCCAAAACGTATCTAAAAGATGCGCTCGAATCCGATATGCAGTTGTTTATATAGGATAGACTTGCGCCTTATCCGGCTGTTGGATGAGGCTTTTATTGTGACTAAATGATGACACTCGCCTATTTTTTTTAACCCATTCGGACCTACTTACGTACCCTAAGAAGACAGAACGACTTGGGAGGCGCCGTATGCTCATGGCTCGAATTGGAAGCAGTAATTGTAGGTATCAGCCTTCTAACGAGGCTTATTTCCAAAGGTATCGCGAAAGTACAATCGGATATCACCAGACCTTTGAATCTCCATATGGGCAAAAAAAGCTGATTTATGCGGATTGGGCAGCCAGTGGCCGTCTGTATGGACCCATCGAGTCGAAAATAGCTCATGAATTAGGCCCTTTTGTGGCGAATACGCATACGGAGTCTAATTTGACAGGAACTCTGATGACCCAAGCCTATGAAGAAGCGAAACAAATCATTAAGAGCCACGTTCATGCCAATGAACGTGATATCATCCTGTTCGCCGGGTCAGGTATGACAGGTGCAGTGAACAAGCTTCAGCGACTGTTAGGATTGAAAATACATGAAAAATTAAAGCCCCTCTACCCCATCGCCAAAAAAGAGCGCCCCGTTATTTTCGTTACACATATGGAGCATCATTCCAATCATATTTCCTGGGCAGAAACCGTTGGAGACGTTGTATGTCTTCCTCCGGGTCCCGGCGGGATTGTCGATCCAACTCATCTCGAACGACTGCTGCTTCAATTCCGGCATCGCCCTATCAAAATCGGCGCCTTTACCGCCTGCTCTAATGTTACAGGGTTCGAAGTACCGATTTACCAGCTATCTCGCAAAATGCACGAACATGGCGGCGTTTGTTTCATTGATTTTTCAGCAAGCGCACCTTATGCCGAGATTAACATGCACCCCACAGATCCTCTCGAGAAACTGGACGGGATTGTATTTTCACCCCACAAATTTCTTGGGGGTCCCGGTACAAGCGGCGTTTTAATTATGGATTCGAGACTATGCCTTAGTTGTGCTCCGGATCAGCCCGGAGGGGGTACAGTTAGCTGGACCAATCCTTGGGGTGGATACGAGTATAAGGATAATACTGAAGCCCGTGAGGATGGAGGAACCCCTGCCTTTCTACAGGCCGTTCGAACGGCGCTCTGCATTCGGCTGAAAGAACAAATGGGATACAACCGCATGTTGGAGCGAAAAAAGGAACTGACATCATTATTACTAAAAAGCTTGAGTACCATACCAGGACTACACATTTTAGGAGGAAGCAGCCAAGAACGAATGGGAATCGTTTCTTTCGTTGTCGGTCCTATTCACTATAACCTGATCGTAAAACTATTGAATGATCGGTTTGGTATTCAGGTCCGGGGCGGCTGCTCTTGTGCAGGCCCCTACGGACATTATTTGCTGGGCATCGACCCCCAAACGTCTAAACAAATGACAGACCTGATCGATGCAGGAGACTTATCTCGAAAACCGGGCTGGGTGCGTCTGTCGCTCCATCCCATGATGACGAATCAGGAAGTCTCCTATATCGCCTCTTCCATACGGGCAATCGTAGAAAACATCGTGACCTGGCAAAAAGATTATACCTATCAACCAGAATCAAACGAATGGAGATCTATAAATGAACATAACAAAATAGACATCAGCAAATGGTTCAATTTTAGCGATTAAGAGACTCGTGTCCGTTCCCTTCTTTCAAAACTCTCATAGAATACTCTGTAGGATTACTATATGAGGAAAGAAGTGACGACAAATGGGTCTCAATTTTCGCAACAGTACCAATGCGGCTATCTTTGTGGTCTTTGCCTATCCGGACTTCAGCTGTACTCCTGTTAACTATTCTAAAGCAGGCTGGTACCGTGTTAACCCTGGACAGACTATTCAGGTTTGGAGCGGCTTCGCAGGAGGGAATACGTTCTTTTATTACGCTGAAGATGATTTTGGACGCGAATGGCGGGGTTCATATTTCACTCAAGTTCCTGAGAATGCCTTCAATTGGTGCTGGGATACAGGTTGTACCACTTGTAGAAGCGTGGGACTGCGGAGAATCGCAGTTAGTCCGTTCGTCTTGGACTACACCATCAACTTTGTAACGAGCAGCAGTCAAAGAAAACCTGCATCATCCACACTCCGCATGACATTGCCTTCCAAGGCAATCCAAGAGAAACCTATCCTGCGCAGAGTCCCTGCTAAACCTAAGAGACTAAAACAAGGTAAAACCCTGTTGCAAAAGCGCATCACGCATAAAAAACGGACAAAATAAAAAATGATCTGATCAGCTCATATATAGATTATTTTAGAGTTAAGAAAGGAGCGGCCATATCGCTCATGGTCTGCCCCTTTCTCCTTTGTCTACTGAGATCAATCCACCTATTTACTCTCGGATTCCCACTTGGATATCTCTTCACGAACCCGTGGTGCTACCTCTGTTCCCAATAGCTCAATAGCTCTCATGACATCATCATGCGGCATCGTCCCGACGGGTACGTGTAACAAAAAACGTGTAATGCCTACCTGTTTACGCAGATGAATGATTTTTTGGGCAACCGTGTCGGAATCGCCTACATATAACGCTCCTTCAAAGCTGCGTGCGGCATCGAAGCTGGAGCGAGTGTAAGGGCCCCAACCGCGTTCACGCCCAAGCACATTCATGCTCTGCTGAGTGGAAGGGAAGAACTTATCCGCTGCCAGCTCAGTAGTCTCTGCGATAAAACCATGTGAGTGTGATGCAACCGGAAGCAGCGATGCATCATGACCGGCATGCCTCGCGGCTTTTTTATATAGTTCCACCAACGGGGCAAACTGTACAGGGCTACCCCCGATAATCGCCAGAACCAATGGCAAACCGAGCAATCCTGCACGAACCACAGATTCCTGATTCCCCCCACTCCCAATCCATACGGGCAACGGATTTTGAACTGGACGCGGATACACGCTCAAATTGTGAATTGCAGGCCGATGTCCGCCCTTCCAGGTGACTTTCTCGGATTCTCGGATTTTCAATAACAGCTCCAGTTTTTCATCAAATAACTCATCGTAGTTATCCAAATCATACCCAAATAACGGGAACGATTCGATAAAAGAGCCCCGGCCTGCCATAATCTCAGCTCGTCCATTCGAAATGCCGTCCAGTGTAGCAAAATCCTGAAACACACGTACGGGATCATCCGATGAAAGTACCGTAACTGCACTGGTTAACCGAATCCGTTGGGTCTGTGCAGCAGCAGCAGCGAGGATAACAGCAGGTGCAGATGCCGCATAATCTTTACGATGATGCTCCCCGACGCCGTACACATCCAGCCCTACCTGATCTGCAAGCACAATCTCCTCGACCACTTCACGTATTCGTTGTGCGTGACTGATAACCTCCCCCGTTTGGGGATCCGGCGTTGTTTCTACAAACGTGCTTATCCCTATCTCCACTTGCTCTACCCCCTATTTTCATGTTTCATTCTCATTCGGCTGCTTTCGAAGCCAATCATTTTAAAAACCGATATCTTTATATTGAACCTTTTTCGCATCTTTTTCAAGCTCTCCTTTTCTGAGTCTGAAAATCAGCCAAGGGAAGTGTCAAGATTCGCCGCAGGAAAAGAAGTCTCTTTGTCGAATATTGTATGGAACAAAGAAGTTTCCCATCCCCACACCATGAATACAACAAGGAGGCACTTACATTTATGGCTTTTGTTATTAATAATTTAAAGGATAACAGCAATGTTGCTATCACTGACCAATTAGGCGGATTTACGGTACTGGAATACATAACAGATTTGAGCTGCACCTCGGTTGCGGCTGCGCAAGACAATTACTATATGAGCAAAAGTAACATGCGCCGCAAGCAACTCATGATCGAAATCAACAATAGTGAGATTATGATGAAGGCGGGAGCCATGCAATATACTGTGGGTAGCATGGAAATGACTACCGGTGTAAAAGGCGTGGGAGGCTTAATGCGAAACTTGGTGTCCGGCGCTGTAACAGGGACAGGTGCCATTAAACCGCACTATAAAGGCACGGGTACCATTATGCTGGAGCCTACCTACCAATATATTTGGCTTATTGATGTCGACAATGATGATATTGCCATCGAAGACGGCTTGTTTTTGGCTTGTGACACGACGCTGGACATATCCGTCGTTGCACGTAGTAATCTTTCCTCTGCCGCACTGGGTGGAGAAGGGTTATTTAATTTAAGCGCCCGCGGAAAAGGAGTTCTGGCACTTCAAGCGCCAATCCCTTCCGAGGAAGCGGTCGTTATAGAATTGCAAAATGATGTGCTGAAGGTGGATGGTAACTTTGCCCTCATGTGGTCCAATACCTTACAGTTCACCGTCGAAAAATCTGGAAAAACCAAAATGGGCTCGGCTGCTTCCGGCGAAGGGCTGGTAAATGTGTACAGGGGAACAGGAACCGTATGGTTAGCGCCCTTATAAACAAAAAAAGGAGAAGCCCTCGGCTTCTCCTTTCTTACATTTTAATTCTTTTTTACAAACTCCGATTTTAGCTTCATTGCTCCAAAACCATCAATTTTGCAGTCAATATCGTGATCGCCATCCACCAGACGGATGTTTTTTACTTTGGTGCCGATTTTTAAGACGGATGAGCTTCCCTTCACTTTAAGGTCTTTAATGACAGTTACAGAGTCACCATCCTGCAGAATGTTACCATTCGCATCTTTGACGATCTTAATGTCTTCACTGCTTACCGCTTCTGACTCGGTAGACCACTCATGAGCGCATTCCGGACAAATGAAAAGACTGCGATCCTCATAAGTGTACTCTGAATTACATTCAGGACAATTTGGTAAATTAGACATGGTATTATGTACTCCATTCATTTTCAAATTCTACTGCTGTGCTAAGCTTCCCTGGATAGACCAAGCTTGCTCCAAGTCTTCCTTGGAGTTCCCTACAAGTATATTGGATAATCCGTCACGATTCCACTCATGGATGAAACTAATCTGAGTATTGTTGCACCTCATATGTAAGCGTTCTGTCTGCTGAAAATGTCCATAGGTGAACATATAACTAAAAACGGATGTTGCCTAGGTAGGCAGCATCCGTTTTACGGCACGTTTATTATGCTTGGATTTGCTTGATTAGTTCACTAATTCCTTGGCTAAGCGGTGTAAGGGAGCGTTTCAACAGCTTTTCAAAATCGCTGCTTACGACATCCAAGGCTCCTTCACGAATCGCTTGTTGAATACCGACCACAATAGGGATTGCACCTTCCGGGACTCCCGCACCGAGCATAACCTCGGCATACGTAGCATCATCCACCTGCTGTACAGGAACATCTTTGCCTAGAACCTCAGCCAGTATCGCTGCAAACTCTTCTTGGGTAATCGGCTTACCGGAGAGCTCATATATTGTATTCTCATGCCCTTCGCCAGACAAAACGGTTGCAGCTGCTTGCGCATAATCTGCGCGGGTAGCCCAACCTACTTTACCGGTCCCTGCCGAGGTAAGCCAAGGAGCCCCCGCGAGTACGGATTGGATCGTGCCTGCCTCATTCTCCAGGTACCAATTATTACGCAAGAAGGAGTAAGGAATACCTGACTCGCGAATGAACTCCTCCGTGATGCGATGTACGGGTGCAAGGAATAGAGTACTGTCAGCGGCATTGGCGGCGCTAGTATAGGCGATGAAGCCTACTCCAGCACGTACAGCAGCATCAACAGCCGCTTTATGCTGACGGATTCTAGTATCATTATCCCCGTCTGCGGATATAATCAGCAATCGGTCTACTCCAGCAAACGCCTGATCCAGCGTCTCCGGTTTATCAAAGTCGCCATGACGAACATCAACGCCACGAGACCGTAAGTTCTCTGCTTTTTCTGGATTTCTTACACTAACAATAAGATCGTTTGTGGAGACAGATGTAAGCAACGTATCTACCACGATGGAACCCAATTGCCCCGTTGCTCCTGTTAATGCGATTTTCATTTGAAATCCTCCATTCAGATTGTATTTACTTTTATATAGTAACTAAAATATAACGCATGTCTAATCTAGAGTCTAAAGGTCTGCTTTTCGGGTAAGAGTTGGTACAACAAACTCTCCCCAGAGAAAGGAACATGTATATGAAAAAAGCTATGGTCATTGTAAATCCCTCTTCCGGCAAAGAGGAATCTCTCCAACATGTCAGAAACGTAGAAGAAATTCTACGTGATCAAGGATACGTTGTTACGGTTAAAGAAACGGCAAAGGAACTGGACGCCACCCGTTTTTGCGTTAATGCGTGTGAGGAAGCTTGTGACCTAGTCGTTTCCATCGGCGGGGATGGCACACTTCACGAAACCATCAACGGTTTCATTGATCAAGACCATCGCCCAAGACTGGGGATCATCCCCCTTGGGACAGTCAATGATTTTGCCCGTGCCTTGCAAATTCCGCTAAGTCCCGAGCTGGCGATCCGTATACTGACTTCTGCCCGCGTGAAAAACGTAGATATGGGCCTCTTAAACGGCCGAATGTTTGCCAATGTTGTTGCCACAGGTTCGCTTGCTGAATCACTATCAGCTGTATCATCAGACGATAAGTCCATGTTTGGCACATTTGCCTACTTCAAAGAAGGCATGAAAGAGCTTATCGGCCATCCTGCCCACTCACTTATCGTCCGCTATGATGACAAAACCTGGGAAGGTGAATCCCCACTCTTTTTGGCTGCTTTAACCAATTCAGTCGGCGGTTTCGAGAAACTGGCGCCCGATGCGGCTGTTGACGATGGTCTGCTTCACTGCTTTATTTTCAAAAACCTTAATATATTGAACACCGTGACGGCCAGCATATCCTTATTTTTAGGTAACCTGAAGGATCATAGTGATATTATTTACTTTACCGCAAAGCATGTAAGTGTCAGCTCCGCAGAACCGATCAGTACGAATGTAGATGGCGAGGAAGGGCCGTCTTTGCCTATCGACCTTGGTATTTTACCGCGTCATATTGAGGTAATTGTGCCGGAATAGGTCTAAGTTATGCGGTGCTGATCCTCAAGCTTGAGGATCATACTCGCTCAATTTCCCCTCGTAGATCAAATGGAATCGATCACTTTGCCGAAAATCGTCTGGCGTAACAAGAGCGGGCAGCTTGTTCCATATTTTTATGCCGGATCGCTGTAAAATTTCCGCAACGAATTGCGAACAAAAATAAGAATTGCTGAACTCGACTGGTTCTTTGAGTGCAATACCAATCAAACCCAGTAAGTTATACATATATTTTTGACGACTTCGGATAAATACATGTAAAACTCGCTTCATTTTTTCAACTTCACGGTCGGTTACTTGAAGCTCGTAGATAACACATGTTGTATTCGGAAATCTGCTGTATGTACCTGTCTTAATATCCTCTTTCACGAAACCACCATCCAGAGGGTTATTAGGGGTCTTTCTCCCGAAGCTGTATAACTCCGAAAGTTCCCGGTTGAAGGAAATGGAGGCGTGATTATATGGCGCTCTCGTATAGCTTTTAATGACTCTCGTAAGAAACGTTCCCGTATTCGTAAGCAAGATAAAGACGGATTGATCTGCTACCATTTACGAAATTTCCCCTTATCAAGTTTGAATTATTCCTTCATAATAACATAGGAACCCTAATGGAACCCTATTTCGTGATAAGTTGGTGAGTGGTAATGGACAGTTCGCTATTTACGTTAATCCTTATTTTTACAGCCTTATTGGTCATCCATCTGATTTACATAGTAGTAGTCAAAACACAGCCAGACAAAGACTATGCAGCTATTGGGCTTCGCATCAAGACATGGTGGGGTATGTTCTTTATCTTTTGCTTGGCAACTCTTTTCAATCCGATCGTTTCACTGCTTTCCCTGATGGCACTCACCTTTTTTGCGCTAAAAGAATACTTTTCCATGATTAGATCCAGAAAAGCTGATCGCAGATTGTTTCTATGGGCGTACTTGGCGATTCCCGTACAATTTTACTGGATTTATATCGGGTGGTACGGAATGTTTATTGTCTTTATTCCTATCTATGTATTCTTACTGCTACCGCTCCCACGATTGATCAACAAAGGAACGGTTGGATTTCTGCGCAGTGTCAGCTCGACCCAGTGGGGACTCATGCTAATGGTTTTCGGGTTGAGTCATCTGGCCTATTTTCAGTTTGCTACGCCGCAATACGGAGCGAAACTTGTACTTTTTCTAGTGGTACTAACGCAGCTCAATGATGTCGTACACTATCTTGCATCACTTTATTTCGGAAAGCGGAAAATCGTCCCGACGTCCAATCCCAATATAACTTGGGAAGGCTTTGCACTCGCTTTTCCCGTAACTATAGCGGCTTCCTATTTCATCTATCCCTATCTGACGCCGTTTGACCTGAAATTTGGAATTATTTTCGGCATGCTGATCAGCTTGAGCGGTTTCTTCGGCAGCTTAACGGTTTCCGTGCTAAAGCGGGATTTATTAATCGGCGATGATGACAAGTTCGATGCTTTGAAAAAAAGCTACTTAAGTCGGGTGGATAGCTTGACCTACACCTCGCCCGTTTTTTTTCACGTGATCCGTTATTTTTTTGACTTTATGTAGCGATTACCTCCGCAATACTCCGCTTCTCATCGGTTTCATTTTGGTTAGCCGGGGTAAGTACTACCGTACCGTAAGCAGTCCTTATCCTAGAAAACGATCTTGAGGAGGCGTTAGAAATGGCAGAGCATAATCATGCTGTGAATAAGGAAGGCGAAGTGGCCTTGAACAAGGTAGATGACGTATTAAATCGGATAGACGACAGCAAAAAGGATGACATTCTGGGCAGCTTTGATTCATTCAAAAGTTATTTGAGCGACAAGATTGAAATGGCTCAAAATATTGGTTTGAATGAAGAATTGATCGCAAAAGCAGCTGAGAAGATAGCTGGATATCTGGCAGCCAAAGAAGAACCGCGAAATCGCGAGGAGAAGCTCCTCCAGGAGCTGTGGAAAGCGGGGGACAAGGAGCAGCAGCATGCGCTTGCCCATATGCTAGTACGCGTGGCTCAAACCTCGTATGAATAGTGATGATGGAACACAATATCTTGCTATGAAAAGGGCAGCCTATCCTCACCTAAGGATAGGCTGCTTTCGCGTTTACTACCGTTGCAGTGCGTTCCTGATTCTGCGAACCCCTTCACGAATTTCATTTTCCTTTAGATGCCCATAGCCCATGAGCAGCCGGTTCCCTTCAAGCTGTGCCGCAAATACATTTTGACTATGGAGACATTTCGGCAAATCCTCTCGGAACGGGAACTGAAACTCTGCTACCAAATGTAAACCCGCCGATCGGCCACACACCCGATATTGCCCTGTAAAATGCTGCTCAAGGCTATCAAGCAGGACTTGACGACGCTTGGCATACACTTTCTTCATCTTATGTACATGTTTATGAAGGAGTCGCTTCCTGATAAACCGACTCAACACAATTTGCTCCAGGCTCGCCGTCTGGTAATCCGCCAGTTGCTTTAAACGGATAAAATCAGCGACTCGTGACGAGGGAAGAACAATATAGCCGATCCTCAGCGCGGGGAATAATATTTTGCTAAACGTCCCGACATATAGCACCCGTTCTGGGTCCAGACTCTGCAAGGAGTGGACGGGCGCCCCGTCATACCGGAACTCACTGTCATAATCATCTTCGAGCAGAAGACATCCTGTCCGGGCTGCATACTGAATTAGCTCGATCCGCCTTTGGATCGGCAAGATACCCCCCAGCGGGAACTGGTGCGAGGGTGTCAGATATGCCAGTTTGGGGTGTTTCTTTTGTGGCAGATCGGCTGTTATAACTCCCGAATCATCAACAGTCATACTCCGCAGTGTGGCTCCTGTGGCCGCCAGAATGCTTTTTAAATCTTCATTTGTCGGTTCCTCTACCAGGGCTTCATCTCCAGCTGACAGTAACAGACGGGTGACAAGCTGAATCGCTTGTACTGCTCCGCTAGTGATTACAATATGTTCCGGGCTGACTTTCACTCCTCTGGTGTGACTCAAATAGTCGGCTAGCTCCCTGCGTAACTCAGGCTCTCCAGCAGGATCGCCATAACCTAGTGCCAGATCAGGAGCCTCTTTGCATACGCTCTGAAGCAAGTCAGCCCATGATTTGCGCGGAAATAATTCCAATGCAGGAAGGCCTGTCCGGAAGGAAATTACTGACATCTCATTTGAATATGCAGATTCCACTGCAGACGCAGACGCCTCGATAGGCGGTGCGGATACATAACCTGGAAGGACGGCCCCTTCGGCTACATAAGTTCCTGAACCTGAGCGCGCAATGGCTAAGCCTTCGGCTAGCAGCATTTCATAAGCTTCGAGGATAACATTCCGGGAAACGTTCAACTGTAAGGCCAGCACCCGGGTCGAAGGAAGTTTATACCCTGCATTCAGTTCTCCAGCTAAAATACGGTCCCGTATTGCTTGATATACCTGACGCAGCATCGGAACTGTCACATTCTTATCGATAGATAACCACATAGCTACCCCCCAAGCGGTACTGTCGAAAACCTCTTCAACTGGATCTACAAGTGCCCAGTTTCTATTGCTACAGTATATATCAATATCTGTACAAGAGGTGAGATAAAATGAACAAACCAACCTTTTCGACTTACATGGAGTTAGTGATCGCCACTTCCATTGTCGGCAGTTCTGTGGTAGTCGGCAAACTGGTCGTGATGCAGCTGCCTGTTTTTTTATCGCAATCTGCCAGTCTGGCTGTTGCCCTTCTGTTCTTGGTACCCATTGTATTCATCAAGAAGTATTCATTAAGGATCAGCAAACGGGATGCCTTAATCCTGTTCATTCAAGCACTGGTCGGCATGTTTCTCTTCCGTGTCCTAATGCTGTACGGGCTGGCCTACGCCTCTGCTTCCGAAAGCGGAATTTTAACTAGCTTAACCCCAGCTATTGTTGTACTTCTTTCGTATGTGCTGCTGAGAGAAAAGATTACGCTCCGCCCCGGACTAGGGATTGCCTGTTCACTGCTCGGTGTTTTGGCACTACAAGCACCTCACATATCGGCGCTCTGGTTCAATGCTCCTAACGCAACCTCGTTCATTGGCCTGCTGCTTGTTCTGTCTGCTGTGTTCGGAGAAGCGGCACTGACAGTGTTACGCAAGATGCTATCCAGCCATGTCTCTTCCCTGCTTGGAACCATGTATATAACACTCTTTTCATTCCTCATGTTCCTGGCTTGTTCCTTTGTGGAGGCCCAACAGTTCAACTTTAACCACGTTGGTGTAGGGGAGATTGGGCTAGTCTTATATTATGGTATCTTTGTCACCGCATTAGGCTACGTATTATGGTTTAGGGGTGTATCAAGAGTACCGGCTAGTACAGCAGCTGTATACACGGGTTGTATTCCCGTCAGCACACTGCTGCTGTCCTATATCATCCTCCGTGAATCCTTCTCATTTGCTCATCTGGCTGGTGCAGGCTTTGTATTTCTCGGCATCATACTTATATCACGCGGTGAACGCCGCTGACTCACGCAAAGACCTTCTCAAAAAAAAGGCTCCCGGCTGAAACTTCGGGAGCCTCTTTTCTTTATTTTAGGTTCTTATCGCATTGAATTAATGCACCTGATCCAGCAATTGATATGCTTCTTCCTTCGTAGTAACTGCCAGAAGCGCCTCTCTGAAATGATCGTCCATCAGCTTACGCGATAACATTTGCAGCACTTTCAGATGCGCATTTTCCTTGCTGTTGCGCGGTACGGCAATCATAAAGATCAGTTTTGCTTCACTTCCGTCTGCACTATTCCAGTCAACACCGCCTTGCTTGATGCCAAATACCACGCTTGGCTTCAGGACAGCTTCCGATTTGCCATGAGGAATGGCAATATTCATTCCAATGCCTGTTGATCCTTCTTCCTCTCTGGCTAATATCGCCTGTTTGAAATCACTGGCAGAGCTTACAGCTCCAGTTCTCTCAAGTGCTCCGATCATTTCATCAACCACAGCATCTCGTGTCGTTCCTTCCAGATCCAAATTAATCAGATCCATCGTTACAATATCCGTCAGTTTCTCAATGTGAATGCCTTGCGAAGACACGGCTGGCCCGTTACTTGTGACAGTTGTTGAAACTGATGACTCCGCAACGGCCGTTGTAGTAATCGCAGATTGTCCAGCTCCTGCGGTAGAATGTCCAGGCATCGCTTCCCCAGCAGCATCCGGAGTTACAGTTGCTGCAATATCTTTTTTCAGCAAGCTCACCAGGACAACCGATACGGCTACGCCGACAATAACGGCAATGAAGAACATAAGCACATGGTCCACTGCACCAAGTACAGCTACAATCGGTCCACCGTGAGCTACCTTATCACCTACATTTCCCAACATGGCGATGACAGAACCGACCATGGACCCTACCATAATACTGGGAATAACACGCAGTGGATCTTGCGCCGCGAATGGAATCGCACCTTCGGTAATCCCGAACAACCCCATCGTGAATGTTGCCTTCCCGGCCTCGCGTTCCGCAGGTGCAAATTTACGTTTGTTGATCATCGCTGCAAGTCCCATCCCAATCGGCGGAATACAAATCGCAACGGCGATTGGCCCCATAATTTCATAATTCCCTTCGCCGATCATGGCCGAACCGAATAAGAAAGCAACTTTGTTCACAGGGCCGCCCATATCAAAGGAGATCATCGCACCTAGAATCAATGCTAGTAGAATTGAACTTGTACCTTGCATACCTGCAAGCCAGCCCGTTAAAGCTTCAAACAATTGTGCGACTGGAGCACCAATCACAAAGACAAAGATTAATCCAACAATTAACGATGCCAATACAGGGATAATAATAATAGGCATGATCGGCTGTAACGCTCGCCCAACCTTCATTTTCCGAATACCCAGTGCAACATAACCCGCCAGAAAACCAGCGATAATCCCGCCGATAAATCCGGCCCCCGCCTCACTTCCATAAAAACTGCCGTTCGCAGCAATGAATCCGCCAACCATACCCGGTGCAAGCCCCGGTCTATCCGCAATACTCATTGCGATAAATCCGGCGAGGATCGGTATCATAAAGGTAAACGAAGCTGAGCCGATATCCTGAACCGTCTTCCAAAATGAACCGTCCGGTATAACCAGACCGCCTGGTGTCTTCTCACCGCCAATCGTCAACGCAATGGCAATGAGCAATCCCCCAATGACGATGAAGGGTACCATATAGGACACACCGTTCATCAAGTGTCGGTAGATGGGATTTTGTTTCGGTTTGTTCTCCTGTGAGCTACCTTCGGCAGTACGTGACTCTGCTTGGTGCACAGGTACATTCCCCTTCATCACCCGCTGGATCAATTCTTCTGGACGGCGAATGCCATCCTGTACGCCAACGACCAGCAGTTTCTTACCGACGAAGCGGTCTTTAACCACCGTTTTATCCGCTGCAATAATAATGCCATCTGCCTCACGGATATCCTGCTCGGTCAGTTGATTTTCAACTCCAATGGAGCCTTGCGTCTCGACCTTCATTTCGATGCCCAGCTTTGCTGCTGCCTTTTGCAGATTCTCAGCTGCCATATACGTATGTGCAATTCCGTTAGGACATGAGGTAATCGCTAATATCTTCATAGTCATTCCCCTTCTCTCTGTTGTTTCCGCTTACATTGATAGTATAAACGCCTATCTTGCTGTTATCGGACGAACTTTTTACCGGAACTTTCGGAAAAACGGAATTATACCGACAAAAAACAGGACTTAACTATAAGTCCTGCTCCAGAGCACAGCTTTTTGATTTTAGTTTATCCCTTCATTCTCCCTAATAATCTCATCGCATCGGTCTCCTTAGATAAGGCATGAACTAAAGCAGGTTGCTCACTGATCAGGGACAATTCCTTGAATAACTGGCGCATCTCTTCCCGCCCATCCTGTTTAACCGCAAGCAAGAACACAAGCTCTACTTTCTCGGTCCCCCAGGTAAGCGGCTGCTTCAAGGTAGCGATTACAATAGAGGACTGCCTTATCCATTCAGAACCGCCATGCGGGATAGCTATGCCTCCTCCAATCGTCGTAGCCGACATTTTCTCACGCGCCAGTACGCTGTCCACATAACCGGGCTCCACATATCCTTTGTCCTCCAGTATTTGCGCCAGCTTGGAGATCAATTGTTCCGGATGCTGCACTTCCTGCTGGGGAAAGACCAAAAAAGGTGTTGTATATTTAAAAAATACCGATTCTTCTGCTGCCCTATGTTCCGGCTCATCCAGTCGTCGGATCACTTGCTCCAGTCGACGTTCGTCCTTGGCATCCAGCAAGGGAGAGACGAGAATGTGCGGAATGTTCATCTCTGGGAGATCTACAGTGGTAATGACGAGATCCACCTCCTGGGCTGCCAGATAGTCCTGGACTTCTGCTTTGGAAAGGGTGGTCTCCACATGTACAGCCGGAAATTTACGTTCCACCTTGGTGCGCAGCAGTTGGGACATACCGATGCCCATGTGACACACGATAATGGCTCTCTGGGGATGACTCTCTTTCCGGTGCAATCGCTCCACAGAAGCCTGAAAATGCAGCGTTAAATACGCCGCTTCCTCCTCGGGGAATGATAGCCGGACCCATCTCCCCACCTCTTCCAGCGTAATAATAACTCGGTCGAACATGTAGGGGTACATCTTCTTGATCTCGGCCAGCATAGGATTGGACACGGTCAACCCATATTGAAGACGGTTCAGGGTCGTATATAAATGGACATTCAACCCTTTCAGCAACATCTTGTCCTTGGAAAAGGCAATCATATTCAGCTCGGACATCCGCCGGACTAACTGCTCAATCAACTCAGGCAAAAGCGGGTGGCTATCTGCCAGCTCACCTTGTTTTCCTGTTCTTTCCTCCTGCTGGTAACGGAACTTCCCGCTAAGCAGGTGCAGAGTTAAATACGCTGTCTCTTCCTTGGAAAAAGGCACGGCAAACAACTTTTGCAACTGCTGCAAAAAAGACATAGCCCATGTAAATTCGCGTCTCTCCTGCAAAAAGGCAATGTCCTGCTTGGAGAGGGAAATGGGTTGTCCCATCTTGGTTCGTTTGACCATTAAGAGGATATGCAGCATTAGAGCTTCGAAAGCTTCGTCAGTAAAGCTGAGCTCATTGCGTTTTTGCAATGCTTTTAATTCATGATTTATGGTTGTAATCTCGTGCGATTCAAACTGTTTGCGCATCAACTGTCCTGTTAACTCAGGACTGTCAATCAGCTGGTTCATCCGCGCCAAAGCGATGCGCTTATTTTTCTCAGAGCCTAGGATGGTCAAGCCTACGCGCTGCTTGGTAATTAAGGCCAGATCAAAGCTGTGTAGCCAGCCATCAATCTTCTCCATATCTCTACGAATTACCGTCTTGTTCACATAATACTGTGAAGCTAGATCCTGGATGGTCACAGGCTTGGCATTCATCAAGAGCCGATAGGCGAGATGCAGTACCCTTTCCTCATCCGACTCATGTTGGGCCGTACTCTCGTCCGCATACAGTCGATGGAACAATTCATTCTGATCCGCTTCACCCATCTCCAGATAAATGCCGCGTCCCGGCCTTCTCACCAGATTGGCATCAGAATGCTTGACGATATAATCTTCAATTACTTTCAGATCGTTGCGGATCGTCTTTTCAGAGCAGTCGGTCAGATCCGCCAGATCCTGCGCTAACCACAACCGGTCCGGTTCAGTTAACAACATGCGTAAAATTTCCATTTGCCTTTTATTCATTCCATTCTCCCATCTTCCAAGTTAAAGAATGTCCACGGCATTTCGAGCTATATTTTTGCTGGTTTTGTGTTGACTTTAAGTATACTCCAAGTAGTACATTTAAAGCATGGTGGCCGCCAAATTCAAGAATAATGAAAAGAGGAATCACTCATGACCATTGGAAAAACAGTTCTTATTACTGGGGCCAACAAAGGCATCGGGTATGAAACAGCCAGACAATTGGGGGGTATGGGTTATACAATCCTGATTGGCTCACGGAATGAGCAGAGCGGCCGGGAAGCGGTGGCTAAGTTGGCTAATGAGGGAGTAAAAGCCCGATTGATTTTGTTAGACGTGACGAATCACAGTACGATTGATTCCGCAGTCCAACAGATCAAACAAGAATTCGGTTCCCTTGATGTACTCATCAACAATGCCGGTATATCTTTGGGAGGAGCCACTCCTCCAAGTCAGTTTTCTTTGGACGATTTAAGAGAAACGTATGAAACAAACTTTTTCGGTTTGGTCGCCGTGACGCAAGCCATGCTGCCTTTATTGCAAGAATCTCCATGCGGTAGAATCGTTAACTTGTCGAGTGGCCTCGGTTCATTAACCTATAATAGCGATCCTGAACATGAGCATGCACAATTTAATTTGCTTGCCTACAATAGCAGCAAAGCAGCGGTTAATATGTTCACCGTCACCCTTGCCAAAGAATTCAAAGACTCACCTCTCAAAATTAATTCGGCTGACCCTGGCTTTACCGCCACTGACTTAAACGGCTTTACAGGACCGGGTTCGGTACAACAGGCTGCTGCTGTCGTTGTACGTTTAGCCGCTTTAAATAATGACGGGCCGTCAGGAGGATTTTTCGACTCGAATGGAGAAGTGCCTTGGTAATCGTTACAGTGAAGGAGTGGGGTACTTTGCAGGAAATTCCGGAGACGATAACCTCTATTCGTCAAGCTGCAGAACTAACAGGTTTAACAGAGGATACCATACGCTATTACGAGCGAATTGGCTTGCTGCCTTATGCAGAACGAAAGGCTAACGGACACAGGTTCTACAGTAGAGATCAGATTCTGGGGATTATCTTTCTAACCCGATTAAAAGCCACTGGAATGACCATAGAGGAAATGAAGCATTATCGAGAACTTTCGATGCAAGGCAACAGCACCATTCCGATTAGACACTCCTTACTTGAAAAACATAATCAGAAGATTCAACAAGAAATCTCCAGACTTATGGAGACCCAAAAAATTATTAAATATAAGCTCAGCCATTATCGCGACCTCTCTACCAATCCTGATCTTAGCGACACGAATTGTAACCCTACAACACCCAGCACCAATCCCCTTCTTTAAGGGGTTTTTTATTGCTTTATCCAAAAAGAAGGTCGATCATGTTGTACAATGATCAACCTTCTTCCTATCCATGCTCCCCTGCTTGATTCACCTACATCTATCATTACTGAGAACGATTGATATACTCTGATTTGACCAACGCGCACATGTAAAGATCATCATATTTCCCGGACGTAAATTCATATTGGGAGAGGAGCCCTTCCTGCCGAAAGCCTGCTTTTTCGAGCAAACGCAAGGATTGTGCATTCTCTGGCTCTACTAGCGCCTGAATGCGGTTCAATGAGAGGGTATTAAACCCATAGTCGATTACAGCTACAAGTACCTCCAACATTAACCCTTGGCCCCAATAGTCTCTGGACAATTCATAGCCCATTTCTGCCCGGTGATGACGTTGGTCCCAGTTATGAAACCCGCAAGAACCGATGATTTTACCTTCATTCGTTTGAAGAGCCCAGCGTATTCCCTGATCTGTCTCAAAAATCCGATCATACCAACTGATCTCATCCAGTACATCCTGTTCAGACTCAAACGGGCTCAGTCCATAAAACTTCATAACCTGCTCATCTGAAAAGTATTCCAACATGTCCTTGCTGTCCGTCGCTACCATTTTTCGTAATACGAGACGTTCGGTCGTTATAACCGGAAACTCACCTTTCACATTCTCACCTCTTGCTGCCTTGTTCGCTTTTGCCAGCTCTTCTTGCATACCCATACCTCCCGAGTCTATCGTTACTTTCTTCTTCCAATTATAGAGTAAATGAGAGGAAGGGATATTTATAATAATTTCTTTGTTTATAGAATGTTTTCCTAAACATGGATTGTAAAATGACCGTTAATATAAGGAGTGTGTTTTTAATTATTAAGAAGAGGTGTATTTTTTGGACGAACAGCACGTACCACACAACCCGCAGGAATCTTCAAGACAGATGTACATTCGGCATGGTCAAAATTATGGGGTAGATCCAAACAGGATGGCGGCGTTATCAAAAACATACGGGAACTCTACTCTGTTTAGACGGTGGGGAGCAACAGTTTTTGATTGCATATTTTTTTATCTTGGGTATATTTGTTTCTTTATTTCTGTCATTCAAATAACGGATAGATGGTTTTGGCCTTTAGCGATTGCATCCCGTTGTATTCTGCTTATTGCTTTCTTCAGCTATTATTTGCTTTTGGAAGGTTACACAGGCTATACGCTGGGTAAGTTCGTCTTTCGTATTAAGGTGGTTAACGGGGAAGGTAAGCCTCCTGGTTTTCTTAAATCACTCATTCGTACGCTGCTCAGGCTAATCGATACCAATCCGTTGCTAATGGGTGGGATACCTGCTGGTATCAGCGTGTTAGTAACTGCATCTAGACAACGAATTGGTGATTTAGCTGCAGGTACATATGTTGTAAAGGTACGGGATTTAGAGCCGATTAGCAAAAAGACAATGAAACGTTCGCTGTTTATATTTTTTACCGCCATAGTGATCTTGGGAGCCTC
The DNA here is from genome assembly GCF_022531965.1 of Paenibacillus peoriae. Taxonomy (GTDB): domain Bacteria; phylum Bacillota; class Bacilli; order Paenibacillales; family Paenibacillaceae; genus Paenibacillus; species Paenibacillus polymyxa_D. Next base: position 5,723,788 of record NZ_CP092831.1, read on the forward strand.
GTTTGTAAATGCTATTTTTATACTGGCAAATAGTTACGTGCCTCCTGAAGCTCCAGTGAGCAAGAAAGAGCAAAGCTATGTGAGTAAAGATGGACGATTTCAAATCACAGCCCCACTGGACTGGTCAACAGATCCGGACCGTGAAGGAAAAGCAGAGATTGCGATATTTAATCCGTACATTCAAAAGTCCGTTGTGGTACTATCCCACTCGAAAAAGCAATTGGGCAATATAACTCTCCAACAGTATGGTAAGAAAGCTGAAAATAACTTAACCAAAGAGTGGAACCTGTCCAGTGTAGGACCTGTCTCTAATACAACCATTCATGGATATCCTGCCCTTGAGTTCGCGATTAAAGGTAAAAAAGATGTGGATAAATATATCACCCACGTAGCGATTATAGAGACCGAAAAGGATTACTACCAGGTGCTAGGATATGCCCCAGCGTCTAAAGACGGCCGTTTAAAGAAAGAACTGCACGACATTATCTATAGCTTCCGCGAGGTTCGTCATTAGTCAGCGTGGCTGGCAATAAAAAGGATAGACACAAAAAGCAGGTGCTCCTTAGAGCCCTGTTTTTTTGCGTACAACGATTCTTCACATCTATGATAAAATGGACTGACATGCTCGGCGACCTGCCTTATCATATTGTTCAGATGCACAATAAATTGGAAACCCTTTCATAAAGGTAGTACATTAAGGTACACTATATCACGATAGATAAAGGAGGAATCCGGATTTGTTTCAGCTCTCCGAAAAACAAGCCCAAGACATCGTAGACAAAATGATGAAGGATATTCCATACAATATCAATATAATGAATGAACGAGGCATCATCATTGGCAGCGGCGAGAGTGAACGAATCGGAACCATTCACCAAGGCGCTGTTCAGGCGCTCGAAACCGGGAAAATGATTGAAGTGTGGCAGGACGGCCACTATGAGAAAAAGGGAACCAACGAACCGATTGTCATTCATCATGAGTTAGTTGGCGTGATTGGTATTTCAGGCAATCCTGATGAAGTGCGTCCTTTTTGCAATATTGTTAAAACTACAGTATCTCTCCTGATCGAACAGCGCATCTCATTGGAGCATCTGGCCTATGAAGCCAATCGCAAAAAATCTGTGCTGGAAATGTTATTGAATCATCAGGGAGCCTACACGCAAAAAATAAAAAAAGAAGCAGCTCAATATCACATTGATTTGCTTCTAAAAACTTCGGCTGTATATGTAAAGTATCTGCCTGCTGATCCAGCTCATTTAGCCGAGTTGTCCAATATATTCATGCAGCATCCCTCCTTTCGTATGGAGGAAGATTGTTATCTCGTCCTAATACAAAATCAGGAACCGACAGACAAACTGCTAGAGCCACTTGTGCGCAGCCATCCCGATGTGCTGATTACGGTCAGCAGACAAGAGCACAACATTGCGGATGTTTATATGCAAGCCAAGTCAGCTATGAATGTTTTACTGGCTTTGCGCCCGCCTGTGCAAAAAATTTCTTTTGCGGAAGTCGAATTTCTGGTCAAATTGAGTCAAACGAACCTGACGAACACGATCTATCTGGTGAGCAAGCTGGAGGATACCGTGGATTTGCTGGATACGCTGCGAAGCTTTATTAACCATAACGGCAGTGTCTCCTTTACGGCAGATGAATTAAACATTCACCGAAATACGCTGCAATACCGCCTGAAGCGCATCCATACCTTAACTGGTAAAGATCCCCGGAATCTCCTTCAGCTTTTTGAGCTTACGCACGGCTTATTGGCACTGTATCAATGAACAGCTGTTTCACGCCCCTGACCATACGCCAGAAATATCATGTATCCGCTCGCCGCACTCCCAATTTCTCAGTCAATCCGGCTTTAGCTAAGCTCGGGATTACAGGCGAGCGCTCGTATTATTCGGTTCACTTCTCGCTGAATTGAAGTACTCTTGCGATATTCTCGCACGTACGCTCTACGTTTTGCGGCCCTTCGGCCAGCAGCTTACCGAGCTCCGAGGCTCCCGGTACGATGCCGAACACCGCATCTATTCCTTCCTTGTACAACGTGTCGATCCCTTCCCCGATATAACCTGCAACCGCAATAACCTTTTTGCCAGACTGTTTGGCCGCCTGAGCTACTCCATAAGGAGTTTTACCGAATTTAGTCTGAAAATCAATACCGCCTTCCCCCGTCAAAACGATATCGGCCGTGGCAAGCTTTTGTTTTAAACCGGTGTATTCAATCACAATTTCAATGCCTTTTTGCAGCGCCGCTTGAGTGAAAATCAATAAGCCCGCACCCAATCCACCTGCTGCGCCTGCGCCTGGGAGATCGCGCACATCCTTGCCTAGTTGCTGCTTCACCACATCGGCGTAATGGGCAAGATTGGCATCCAATTGCTGCACCATCTCCGGGGTTGCCCCTTTTTGTGGCCCGAATACTTGAGAGGCCCCATGCTCTCCGCACAGCGGATTTGTCACATCACAGGCTACAATCAGTTGTACCTGCTGCAACCGGCCATCCAGTGATGAAATATCGACACTGGCCAGCTCGCCCAGACTACCGCCACCGCGCGGAAGAGTATTGCCTGTTGCATCCAGAAATCTGGCGCCCAGTGCTTCCGCCATGCCTGTACCGCCATCATTCGTCGCGCTTCCGCCAATGCCGATGATAATTTTTCGAATTCCCTGGTTCAGACATTCACGGATTAACTCCCCTGTACCGTAGGTGGTTGTCTTTAACGGGTTCTTGTTATCCTTGTTAACCAGATGGATTCCACTGGCGGATGCCATCTCGATTGCCGCCGTGGTGCCGTCTCCCAGCAAGCCGTATGCAGCAGTTACAGGTTCTCCAAGTGGTCCTGTCACCTCAATATAACGAACCTGTCCGCCTGTCGCATCCACCAGTGACTGCACCGTTCCTTCACCGCCGTCCGCCATCGGTACGTGGACGTAATTCGCTGCTGGATAGACCTTGCGCAGTCCTTTCTCCATCGCGATACACACTTCTTTAGCCGTCATGCTTTCTTTAAAAGAATCTGGTGCCAGCACAAATGTTTTCTCTCTCATCTTCTCACCCCATTGTAAATATTAAAGTAAAAATCCATACATGAGTGTCGCTACAATTGCCATCGTCCCACCCACAATAGCTTCGTAAGGAATCAATCCCATCCGTTGTTTAATGCTCATTTTCATGCTGTCTGCCGTGACGTGAAAATAGTTGCCCTGCGGCAAGGAATCAATGACTGTAGCTCCTGTATGCACCATCACAGCTGCGGCGAGCGGGGCCGTCCCCATGTTCAGAATGGCTTCCCCAAACGAGCCTGTCGCCAAAATAACTCCCGTCGAGGTGGACGCCGTGGCGGCTGCCATCAGAATACCTGCAAGCGGTGCCAAAAATGTACCGGAAACTCCCGAAGCTTCAATCAGGCCAACCACCTGTGCAGACAAGTTGGAGGCAGAGATCAGACCGGCAATCCCGCCTGCACCGATCAAAATCAGCACAGTCGCTGTCATTTTATTTAAACCGGAGGCCGAATACTTCAGGATATTGCGCCCTTGTCCCATGGCCAGCATACCCACAATCCCGGCGATCGGCAAAATGTACATCGCATCCACCTTGAAACTCGAAAGTGCTTCAATGCCGGAGATGGAACCAATCGGGTTAATCATCAGCAAAATAACAGCTACCAGCGGGGCTACAATCGCCCGTCCCAACGCTGGATATTTCGATGTATCGACATCACTGTCCATAATATCCTGGTCGGACACCTTCACACCTTTGGTTTTCAACATAGATGCCACCAATACAGTCATGATTAAACCGCATATCGCAGGAACCACGCCCGCCAACATCACGTGGCTTAAATCCAGATTAAATCCGCGCGCCGCCGCAATCGTATTAGGATTGGGAGAGATGATGTTCCCCGCTTTTCCGCCTCCAGACAAAGCCAACAGGAGCGCCAGCTTGGAAATCCCCATTTTGTTACCGACCGACAATGCAATAGGTGCCACAATCAGCACGGCAACGGGAATAAATACACCTACCGCCGTAATAATCATCGTCGCTAAGGCTAGTGCGAGTATCGCTTTACTACCGCCAAATTTCTTTACAATAGCCTGCGCAATCGTCTCCGCCGCCCCGGATTCCATCATTACGCCTGCCAATACACCTGCGGCAAGCACACGAATGACCGTCCCCATCACACTTTGCGTACCGCTTATTAACACGCTGATCGTCTGCTCCAGATTGGCTCCGCCCAATAAAGCGCCTACAATAGCTCCCAAAAATAAAGCATAAACCGGATTCAGCTTTCTTAATATCAGAATAATTGCAATAGCCAGCCCTGCCAGAGCCCCTATCCAACTGATCGTCAATCCTTCCATCTGTCTAACCCCCCGGGCAATTTTTGATTACGCTTTCATTATATCGATTGCTGTATGTGAAAAATATTGAAGAACAGACGAAATTGATTGTGCATTTGCACAAAAAAGTCCGAACAGGCTTACAAAACAAATTTAATGAATACGCTTGCAAATTTAAAATTTAAGATTATAATACCTGTATACAAGTATACTTGATTAATTGAGAAGGTGAAATGATGGTCGAATCAGAATTCCTATATCCCTCCAAATGGCTTTTAAAAGCCTCAGCTGGTGATCGCGTAACTTCCGAGCTTAGAATGCGCATTATTTCTGGCGGGATTGAAAGCGGTACCATATTATCTGAAAATAAACTAGCTGCTGATTTCACTGTAAGTCGCTCACCCATTCGTGAAGCGTTAAAAATACTGGCATCCGAAAATATCATTCGATTAGAAAGAATGGGAGCCGTTGTTATTGGTTTATCAGAAAAAGAAATAGAAGAAATTTATGATGTCCGTCTGCTCATAGAATCCTTCGTATTTGAACGTCTTGTAAAGATGGACACTGATGATTTGGCGAAGGAACTTAGTAAAATACTCGAAATGATGAAAGTCGCCATTAAATATGGTGATGCTGATGAGTTTTCATATCAAGATGTCTTATTCCATGAAACGATTATTCGTGCAGTCAATCATTCTCATATTCTGATGATTTGGAATAATCTAAAGCCTGTTATGGAAAGTCTCATTCTTTTGTCGATGCGTATGCGTTTCAAAGAAAAGTATGAAGATTTTACACGGATTATAAACAATCACGAACTTTATATTGAAGCAATCAAAGCAAAAGATAGAGACCTCATGATCAAGTCTTTACATGAAAACTTTGATGATGTTCAAGGTAAAGTAGAAGACCTATGGATGTCACAACAAATGCTATCTAAAGGAGTCGTGCAACCAAATGACTAACTATATGTTGGGTGTAGATATCGGGACCACAAGTACGAAAGCCGTTCTATTTAGCGAAAAGGGCGAAGTCATCCAACAAGAGAATATTGGATACCCGCTTTATACACCGGACATAGCGACAGCTGAACAAAATCCAGAAGAGATATTTCAGGCTGTCCTACAGGCCATTTCGAATATCATGAAATATCACTCACAAAAAAAGCTATCGTTTGTTTCATTTAGCAGTGCCATGCATAGTGTCATTGCGATGGATGAACATGACCGCCCGCTTACGTCTTGTATTACTTGGGCAGATAATCGAAGTGAAGCATGGGCACATAAAATAAAAGATGAGCTGAATGGCCATGAAGTCTATAAACGAACAGGAACACCCATTCACCCCATGTCACCCTTAACAAAAATAGCTTGGATTGTGAATGATCTTTCTGAAACCGCTGTCAAGGTTAAAAAGTATATCGGAATTAAAGAATATATTTTCAAAAAGTTCTTTGATCAATATGTAGTGGATTATTCCCTAGCTTCTGCCATGGGCATGATGAATCTAGAAAAATTAGATTGGGATGAAGAAGCATTAAAAATTGCGGGTATAACCCCTTCTCAATTATCTGAGCTCGTGCCAACAACCCAGATATTTACCAACTGTGATTCAGATTTAGCAAAAAAGATGGGGATCGATCCACAAACATCGTTTGTTATTGGAGCTAGCGATGGAGTCCTTTCTAATCTAGGTGTAAATGCGATACGAAAAGGCGAGGTTGCCGTCACAATTGGGACAAGCGGTGCCATTCGAACCATTATAGACAAGCCTCAAACAGACGAAAAGGGAAGAATATTTTGTTATGCCTTAACAGAAAAGCACTGGGTTATTGGGGGGCCGGTGAACAATGGCGGGATGGTCCTTCGCTGGATCCGTGACGAACTTGCCTCATCAGAAGTAGAAACAGCGAAAAGACTAGGAATTGATCCATATGATGTACTAACCAAGATTGCTGAACGTGTAAGACCAGGATCTGACGGATTGTTATTCCATCCATACCTGGCTGGTGAACGTGCGCCATTATGGAATCCAGATGTACGTGGCTCATTCTTCGGTTTGACGATGTCACACAAGAAAGAACATATGATTCGCGCAGCCCTAGAAGGAGTCATTTACAATTTGTACACCGTATTTTTGGCATTAACTGAATGCATGGACGGTCCCGTGACCCGAATTCAAGCTACTGGAGGCTTCGCGAGGTCAGAAGTTTGGCGGCAAATGATGTCCGATATATTCGCATCTGAAGTCGTCGTTCCAGAAAGCTACGAAAGTTCTTGTCTAGGAGCTTGTATTTTAGGCTTGTATGCCACCGGAAAAATCCAGTCCTTTGAAGTCGTCTCTGAAATGGTTGGCAGTACCAACAAACATACACCAAAAGAAGAAGCAACCAAGGAATACAGGAAATTGCTGCCGATTTTCATTAACCTATCCAGAGTATTAGAAGACGATTATACACGGATTTCCAATTATCAAAGAAGCTTAATTAAACACTAAAAAGATAAAAAGCAGGGGGTAATTACAATGCCATTAGTTATCGTAGCGATTGGAATTTTAGCATTACTCGTTTTAATCATGGGCTTCAAATTGAACACCTTTATTTCATTAATCATTGTATCGTTCGGTGTCGCTCTAGCACTTGGAATGCCATTAGAGGAAATTGTCAAAACCATCGAAGCCGGATTAGGCGGAACCCTTGGTCACTTAGCGTTAATCTTTGGACTTGGAGCGATGTTAGGTAAGTTGATCGCTGATTCTGGTGGTGCTCAACGAATTGCCATGACCCTCGTAGACAAATTTGGTGAAAAAAATATTCAATGGGCGGTCGTAGCTGCTTCATTCATTATCGGTGTAGCGCTATTTTTTGAAGTAGGATTAGTATTATTAATTCCAATCGTATTTGCCATTTCAAAACAATTAAAGGTTTCTATCTTACATCTCGGTATTCCGATGATTGCAGCTTTATCCGTAACACACGGTTTCTTACCTCCACACCCAGGGCCGACAGTTATTGCCCGTGAATATGGCGCGAACCTTGGTGAGGTTTTACTTTACGGTTTCATTATTGCCATTCCAACCGTTATCTTAGCTGGACCTGTATTTACGAAGCTTGCCAAAAAACTCGTACCTGCATCATTTACGAAAACTGGTAATATTGCCTCTTTAGGTGAACAAAAAGTATTTAAGTCCGAGGAAACTCCTGGATTTGGAATCAGTGTATTTACTGCAATGCTTCCTGTCATTTTAATGTCTATTGCTACGATTATAACTTTGCTTCAAAAAACAATGGGATTTGAAGATAATAGTTTACTAGCAGCGATCCGTTTTATTGGTGATGCATCAACTTCCATGTTAATTTCCTTACTGGTAGCTGTCTACACCATGGGAATAGCAAGAAAAATCCCAATCAAAAATGTAATGGCATCTTGTACAACGGCTATTACTCATATTGGGATGATGCTCTTAATCATTGGGGGCGGCGGAGCCTTCAAACAAGTACTGATTAATGGCGGCGTAGGCGACTATGTAGCTGAATTATTCAATGGAACTACATTATCACCCATTTTACTTGCCTGGATCATCGCTGCAATCTTACGTATTTCCTTAGGTTCTGCAACTGTTGCAGCTTTAACAACCGCTGGTTTAGTTATACCGATGTTAGGACAATCCGACGTTAATCTTGCTTTAGTTGTGCTCGCCACGGGAGCGGGTAGTTTAATAGCTTCACATGTTAACGATGCTGGTTTCTGGATGTTTAAAGAGTATTTTGGTTTAAGCATGAAAGAAACATTTGCAACATGGACATTGCTTGAGACCATCATTTCGGTAGCCGGATTAGGATTTATTTTAGTACTAAGTTTATTCGTATAAACCACGATTCCCGGGCGGTAGATCCCCCACTTATTTTTCTTAGAATCTTCTAAGTTTATAAGTGAGGATCTACGGCCTATTCATTTCAAACAAAAGGAGCAGAAAAAATGTCCAACACAATTGGTGTCATTGGTTTAGGGGTAATGGGCCGTAATATCGCCTTAAACATGGCTGGTAAAGGCGAGCAAGTCGCTGTCTATAATTATACGAGGGATTTAACGGACGATCTTGTCAAAAAAAGTGAAGGTCACTCCATCCATCCCTACTACGAAATTCAAGATTTTGTCTGCTCCTTAAAAACTCCAAGGAAAATTTTCCTTATGGTAACAGCGGGCAAACCGGTTGATTCGGTAATAGGTACATTAGTACCCTTCCTTGAAGCAGGCGATGTGATCATGGACGGTGGTAACTCCCATTACAAAGATACGGAACGTAGATATGATGAATTGAAGTCAAAAGGAATCGGTTATTTAGGAATCGGTATTTCCGGCGGCGAAGTTGGGGCTTTACATGGACCTTCAATCATGCCTGGTGGAGATAAAGACGTATATGAAAAAGCAGCTCCTATTCTAACAAAAATAGCAGACCAAGTGGGCGGAGATCCTTGCTGTGTTTATATGGGTCCAAAAGGATCCGGTCACTTTGTAAAAATGGTACATAACGGAATTGAATATGCAGATATGCAATTAATCGCAGAAGTCTATACATTTTTAAGAAAGAGGCTATGTTTATCTGTTAATGAAATTGCCGACATCTTTGAAACATGGAATCAAGGGGAACTGAAAAGTTATTTAATCGAAATTACCGCAGAGATTTTACGAAAAAAAGATGAAATAACAGGCTTACCTCTGATCGATGTGATTCTGGATAAAACAGGGCAAAAGGGTACAGGTAAATGGACAAGTATTCAAGCAATTGATCATGGAATCCCATCATCCATTATTACAGAGTCATTGTTTGCCCGTTACATCTCCTCTTTAAAAGAAGAACGAGTTTATGCAGGAAATATCCTGACAGGCCCAGAGATTGATCAGCGAAGTTTAGATAAAGCTGTGTGGATTGAGTACATTAGACAAGCTTTTTATATGGGTAAAATTTGTGCCTACGCGCAAGGATTTATACAATATAAAATGACTTCTGAGCTTTACGGATGGAATTTACCTTTACAGGATATTGCCCTTATTTTCCGTGGTGGTTGCATCATTCGTGCAGAATTCTTAAACGTAATAAGCGAAACATATCAAGAACAACCGAATTTGGCTAATCTATTAATCGCCCCGTATTTTGCTGAAAAAGTTAAAGAATATCAATTGGGATTGCGAAAAGTAGTCTGTGAGGGTATTAATTCTGCTATTTCGTTTCCATGTTTAAGTGCTTCACTTACTTATTTCGATAGTTACCGGACAGGCATTTCAAATGCTAACCTTTTGCAAGCACAAAGGGATTATTTTGGTGCCCATACTTATGAACGAAGTGATGCAGCAGGGTCCTTTCATACAAACTGGCAGTGATCGATAGTGGTAGTAAATCTCCAGTGCCCTAATGAAGTGGTTCCTTCCCTTCATTAGGGCACTCCTCGTTTAAGCTAAATAAAAAGAAGCCTTGGGCGTATAACATTTCAGCCAAGACTTCTTCAAATAAACATCTACCCAGCCCAGACATTTGGCAAAAGTTCGCATCTGTTGGGGTTTAAGTGCCACCCATAGCTTATCTTTGCAGATATTGTCTCAGCCATTGGAGCGCGGGACGTTCCGTGCCGTTAGAGTTCAGCAGATGTGTGTTCGGCTTCCAAGTTTGTCCCTGGATATACCCCCAGAGCGTAACTCCCTTCACCGCAGAATGCTTCCATAATACCGGAAATTTCTCCTTGTATCTGGCAAGCTGGGTGTTGTCGTCGCCAGTTATATCCAGCTCCGACACATAGATTGGCAATCCTGTTGCCGCCAGCTTGTTCAGTACAGTGTTCATCGTGTTAACTGAAACAGTGTCCATGCTAAACTGGTGGCATTGGATACCAATTCCGTCAATCAGGCCTCTGCTCTTGAGCTGATTAATAATATTGACATATTGGTCGGTTAACGAAGGATCATTGATAATTCCATATTCATTGATCAGCAGCTTAGCATTGGGGAAGGCTTGTCTGGCCTGTTGGAACGACCATATGACCCAATCCCATCCGGTCGGCCCGTCACCACCAATGGCATTGCGATAGGACGGCTTCTGATGCAGCGGCTCATTCACCACATCTACAAACTCCGCATTCGGATAGCGTTGACCTGCTGCTTTAATCCACTGAGTCACTTCCGCTTTCTGATCAGCAGCCGACAGCCCCCTAACCCAACCTGGCTCCTGGGCACCCCATACCAACGTATGGAACTTGAACGGGAAGCCATTGCTACGGGCATAATTGTAGGCGGTATCGGCCTGTGACCAGTTCATGTTGTTACGGTTGCCTTCAACCGATTCCCACTTAGTCGAGTTTTCCGGCGTCACTTGATTCCAGTATGTCCCGTAACTAGGAGGGACACTGCCCGCAATGACATTCCCCAGGAATTTGCCACCGTTCGCCATACTGGCACTAGCCGGGTTTATCAGAACTGATGATAACAACACACCCGCCAACGCCAAGCTGCTTACCAACTTGCCCACTTTAAATTTCGACATACAATCTCCTCCTCATACGTATAGTTTTTTAATATTCCTACTCTTAAATAAATCGCTTACATTACCAATTATAAGAATGTAAGGTTATTATCTGCTACATGTAAAAGTAAAGATTTTACCCGAAAAACTTTACATCATTGCGGGGCGACTGAAAACCTGGTGCTCCTTTATCCCAAACAACTCCGAAATGACAAAAAAAGGTTGATGCAAAAAGTGATATGCTCCCCTTACAGTAGCAAGTTTTAACCTGCCTACTCTTTTGGGAACATATCACTTTGGAGACTGCCTATTTAATAGTTTAAGGATTAAGGGCTCTTGCAATTGCGTCTACATAACTTTGGCTAGCACGTTGGCTTACTTCTGCTTGTGGAACTATTCCCTCAAAATTGTGGAATGTGCCGGGATACAGATGGAATTCGACGTCCACCCCCGCTTGGGCAAGGCGTCCCACATATTCGATCGTCTCATCTCGGAATAGATCGAGCTGGCCTACGCACGTATAAGCCGGCGGCAGGCCAGCCAAGCTTTCTGCTCTCGACGGCACCGCATATGGGGACACCTCGCTATCTTCGGTACGATTGCCTAAGTACATGTTCCAGGCCGCCAAGTTGTTCTTCCGGTTCCATGGTGCGTTATCGGCCGTAATTTCATGACTTGACGCCGTAATACTGCGGTCATCGATCATCGGATACAGCGGCATTTGGAAAATGAGGGCTGGCCCACCTTTGTCACGAGCCATTAAAGCAAGTGCTGCGGTCAGCCCGCCGCCCCCACTTGCTCCTGCAATGGCGACCCGATCTAAGTCAATGCCCAGCAGCTCCGCTTCGTCGGTCATCCACGTCAAAGCGGCATAACAGTCATCGATGGCAGCCGGGTAGGGATGCTCAGGAGCAAGTCGGTAATCGACCGATACGACGACGCATTTGGCCGCCTGCACGAAGCGTTCGCACAAAGCATCGTCCATATCAGGATGGCCCATCACATAGCCTCCCCCGTGAATCCACAGCATGGCCGGAAGCCTAACGTCAGTTCGCTGAGCAGGTTCGTAGATTTTGACTAATATCTCGCCTGCTACACTCGGAATCATCCGGCTTGTCGTGCGTACGTGCTCCGACTGCTCAATAGGAGGACTAGACAAATAGCTTCTGCTCAGCTCTAAATTCTCTTCCAGTTGAAAACCAGAAAATTGTGCGATTACTGCCCTTAATTCTGGTAATAAACGATTTTCAAAATCCATGCAAATCACTCCTATGTTTGGTTTTTACAATCTTTTCTCCGTCTCCGCTTCCCACTTGGCTATTTCCTTCCGAACTCGGGGTGCTACCTCTGTTCCTAGCAGCTCAATGGCTCTCATCACTTCGGCATGCGGCATCGTGCTTAACGGAACATACAACATAAAGCGAGTAACACCTACATGTTTGCGAAGGTGAATGATCTTCTGGGCAACAGTCTCTGGATCGCCGACATACAGCGCACCTTCAAAGCTGCGCGCGGCATCGTAGCTAGAACGATCATAATGTGCCCAGCCCCGCTCCCTGCCCAATCTATTCATACCTGCCATCGTAGAAGGGAAATATGTATCTGCAGCTTGCTCATTATTCTCTCCGACAAATCCTATCGAGTGCGACCCAACCCTAAGCTTTGATTCCTCATGACCGGCGTGCGCTGCTGCCTTCTTATAAAGCTGGACAAGTGGTGCAAAATTTACCGGATTCCCGCCAATGATCGCGAGTATCAAGGGCAGTCCTAACAGACCTGCCCGGATAGCAGAATCCTGCCTGCCCCCGCTGCCAACCCATATGGGTAAAGGATTCTGAACCGGCCGTGGATACACACCCAAATTGTTAATTGCTGGCCGATGTCCGCCTTTCCAGGTTACTTTTTCGGACTCCCGTATTTTAAGGAGCAATTCCAAATGTTGTTCAAACAGCTCATCATAGTCTTCCAAGTCATAGCCGAACAGTGGAAAAGATTCAATAAAGGAACCTCGACCCGCCATAATCTCCGCACGTCCATTCGAAATACCATCCAGCGTAGCAAAATCCTGAAAAACGCGAACGGGATCAGCTGAAGAAAGCACTGTCACTGCACTGGTCAGCCGAATCCGTTTCGTCTGCGCTGCAGCCGCTGACAGCACAACTGCTGGTGAAGATGCAGAATAATCCTTCCGATGATGCTCACCTACACCAAACACATCAAGCCCCACTTGATCAGCAAGGATAATTTCCTCGACAACTTCGCGCAATCGCTGTGCGTGACTTATCACTTCACCTGTCTGAACGTCGGGCTTTGTTTCTACAAACGAAGTAATACCTATCTCCATCGTCCATCTCTCCTATTCTAATAGCTTTCTTTGTATGTTAATTAAATATCGGTAAAATATCATACCGATCGGTAAAATATTTTTCCCAGTAAATATAACTCATTAAAAAGAGTACTGTCAATAAATATAGTAAAAATCTTTGATTTATCCTCATACTGATATCTCCTTGGTGCGATAAACCAATCTGCATTTGACAATATAACGGGCTAATTATAAGATAATAACATACTAACTGGTACGCAAATAAAGACCCCTAACAATTATGATCAGAGTCATGGAATTAAGAATAAAATTACGAACAATGAGAGGTATTGATTATGGGACGAATCCGCGAATTTGACGAAGATAAAGTATTAGATGCAGCTATGCAAATATTTTGGGAGAAGGGATATGAAGCTACCTCATTGAGTGATTTAACTTCCAGAATGGAAATTCAACGACCCAGTATATATTCCACTTTTGGAGGCAAAAAAGAATTGTTCGAAGCTGCGCTGCGCAAATACATGATGTCCCGTGCTTCTCTGATCCGAACCAAACTTCAAAGCAATCCATCTGTAAAAGAAGCATTTCGGACTTTCTTTGAAGGTGTGGTCGATGAGGAATATGCGGAAAATCCTAGAAAAGGATGCTTTTGCATTAATACAATGGTTGAACTTGCGCCCCATGATGAGAAGTTTGAAATTCTTACAAGGGAGCATCAAATGTACCTAGCGGTTATATTTCAAGAAACCATTGAAAGAGGTATACAATCAGGTGAGCTTGAGATCGGGCTCAATGCGAAGGCTGTATCACAGGCGCTAGTCGTATCGTTAATTGGACTGACCGTAATGATAAAGTCTCGTCCAGAACGATCATTTATTGATAACACGATAGAGGTGACACTTACACTTCTTAAGTAATTCGGAATGAATTCAGTTTTGAATATATATGCTTTATTATGTATAATAATTCAAAACTAATAAAAAAGGGAGTGCATCTAATGTCATTTTTAATAAGGAACGCTAAGCCTGATGATTTAAACAGTTTAACCGAGTTAATGTATGAATACATCGTTGGTTTTTATCAAAACCCTAGGCCACCTATCGAAAAAATCCATAATTTGATACACACCCTTTTTGAGCAGCAAAGCGGTATACAATTTGTGGCGGAACAAAATGGAGAATTAATCGGCTTTGCTACATTATTCTTTACCTTTAGCACGATGAAAGCAGACAAAGTCACTGTTATGAACGATCTATTTGTATTGGAACCATTTAGAGATACAGAAGTAGAAACACAGCTTTTTTTAGAATGTCAAAAATACTCACGAAATCAAGGCTATGCTCATATGGCCTGGATAACTTCTACCGAGAATAAACGCGCTCAAATTTTCTTTAAAAAGATGGATGCTGTCCAAGGGAGAGATTGGGTTCACTTTTCATCGTAACAATACTTTTGATACGATTTTCCGCGCTAACGGCAGTTCAAAGGGCACCCGATTGGGTGCCCTTTGTTCGTAACACATGTTTTCACGCATGCGGATATGGAAACATGCTGATACCCATGCCTTCATGGCCTCCCTTTGCTGTCTGGATATAGAGTATACTAGATGAGTATAAGTTCGATACACGATGACATTATATATGTAATGGTATTCAAATACAGCGCAGAAGAGGTTGAAAATGAGTCAGAAGCATTTTACAGATTACGCATTAAGTGAAGAAATTGTAAGAGCGCTGAATAGCCTGGGCTATGAGACGCCAACAGAGATTCAGACGGAAGTCATTCCTGTGGCGCTTGAAAAGAAGGATCTTGTCGCCAAATCGCAAACAGGTAGCGGCAAAACAGCAGCATACGGCATTCCAATCTGTGAGCTAGTAGATTGGAATGAGAATAAGCCCCAAGCTTTAATCCTGACGCCAACCCGTGAACTCGCGTTACAGGTCACCGAAGACATCACGAATATTGGACGCTTTAAGCGGATCAAAGCAACACCCCTTTATGGGAAACATCCTTTTCATATCCAAAAGGCTGAGTTAAAACAAAGGACGCATGTGGCTGTAGGTACGCCAGGACGTGTACTGGATCATATTGAACGAGGGACGTTACCGTTAGATCGGATTGCCTATCTCGTGATTGATGAAGCTGATGAGATGCTGAATATGGGCTTTATCGAGCAAGTTCAGTCGATTATTCAAGCGCTGCCTAGTGATCGGGTTACCATGTTATTCTCCGCTACCTTCCCTGAGGACGTAGCCACACTGTCACGTAAATATATGAAAGATCCTGTTAGAATTGAGATTAAAGCGACTGGTATAACGACCGCTACAATTGATCACTCTCTTATTCAGGTGAAGGAGTCAGACAAGCTGGCACTACTGCAAGATCTGCTCATTGTTGAGAATCCTGACAGCTGCATTATTTTCTGTCGTACGCAGGAGAATGTAGATACATTATTCAGGGCATTGGCTGATCTTGAATATCCATGTGATCGCATTCATGGTGGCATGGAGCAAGACGAGCGATTTGAGGTAATGAATGCATTCAGAAGGGGTCAATTTCGTTACTTGATTGCAACAGATGTTGCCGCACGAGGAATTGATATCACGAATATCACCCATGTCATTAACTACGATATTCCCCTTGAGAAGGAAAGCTATGTTCACCGCACAGGACGTACGGGACGTGCTGGCAAAACGGGGAAGGCCATTTCCCTCATCACTCCTAAGGATGGCCGAAGATTAGCTGATATCGAAGCATATATTGGATTCGCGATTCCGCAGGTAAAGGCTCCCTCAGAAGAGGCTGTTGACCTCCGTAGAGAAGATTTTGAGCAAAAACTGCATGTAAAAACCGCACTCAAAAAAGATAAGCGCGAGCAATTAAACCAACAGATTATGAAGCTGAACTTTAACGGCGGTAAGAAGAAAAAACTTAGAGCTGTCGACTTCGTGGGGACCATCGCTAAGCTTGACGGAGTCAACGCAGATGATATCGGGATCATTACGATTCTAGATAATGTGACAGATGTCGAGATTCTGAATGGCAAGGGTCCATTGGTGCTTGAGATTATGAAGAATACAACCGTAAAGGGTAAGCTGTTAAAGGTACGCAAAGGGAATAATAAGTAGAAGTATGCTGCATAAAAGAAGGTGAGGCAACCCCGCCCGTACAGCCGATAGTTTTCGTTAGCTAACGGGCGGGATTGCCGAGTTTACCTCTTGATCGTTTAATTCATCTTTCCATTTATCGATATCATAAATCACTTTAAATTTTTCTGTTAACTGAGTATCATCTTCAATTGGCACAAAGCTGTTTAATTCTATATGGAAGTCCGAAACATCTTTTTTATGGTCATACATCTCTTCTAGGATATCGATAATTGAGGAAAGTCTAGATTTAAATGATAACTTATAGTCATCTTCGTCCTTGAGTATACATCGATTTTCTACCCCTCTAAAAAAGGAGTTCTCTTCAAAATATAGCTTGTTACAGGTCATTTGGATCTGCATCAATGGTTCGCATATTTGCCAATCCGCTTGCTGCATAGCGGTTCTGAGTGATATATGTGCTCCACTAATGTAATAATAATCCCGATAAAAACACATTGAACAAGAAGCCTTCATCATTTTAATTTTTGAATCTACAGCAGGGTACCCTAATACAAATCCTTCAGCTAACAATTTCCTGGAAAAGTAATCTAACGATTTTACGAATAATTGGTATCCATGCTCCTTACCTTCCTCATCATCTTTATGACAGCAGTAATGAATAATATCTTCATTCACTTGTTTATTTTCATATTGATATCCCATCCCAGCCTCTAAATGACCAATATGAATTTCGACTCCTGCAAATAAGTCATTTAAACTTGTTATTCTGGAATGATTGCCTTTCAAATTTATGTTCAAGTCAGCAGTACATTCTCTATAAAGTATGCAGGTGTCTTTGATATTCAGGTTTATATCTTGTCTTTTCATAAAATCAGCGATTCTCTTGAGATGCAAGTAATCAATTCCTATAAAAATTATTTTCTCATATTCAATAGCTCCAGCAGCAGATTGATTAAAATGAACAGCAATACAAACATCCTCATCGTATGCTATTAATGTCTCAATACTCTCAGCCACCCTATTCCGTAGCGCAACTTGTCGAGGAAATGGCATGGTTAATCCAATGTATTTTGATTCTAGGTTAGGCAGCAGCTTCATTTGATCATGAAGGTAAAGCATCACATTATCAAAATTATATTTCTTAGCACTTACATTCATTAGAAACCGTATCCTCTCCTATTTATTTACGAGATGGCCCCAAAGCGTCCTCATAAGGCTTTTTATGAAGAATTCCGTAGACCTCCTTCTTATCAATATCTTAATTTCATTTTAACACCCCCCACTTCCACAATATACCTTTAACTCTATAAAACTAACTACGTGAGTGATTATTGTTCTGCTTTATCGTACTCTCTTAGAGAGTAGATTTAATACTAAAAAAATTTAGAAAAGGTGTCCCTTTCGGTCATCTTCATTTGTTATACAGGTATAGTTTTCTTTTTGATCAGAGGAGGTGCCTAAATTTTTGAATGAGGAAATCGAATACAAAATCAAACGAGTTCAAGCTGGCGAAATCCAGGATTACGCCTACATTGTGAAGGAGTATCAGCGTCAGATATTTGTGTATTGCTGGCGGCTATTAGGAAGTGAGCATGAGGCAGAAGAAGCCGTACAGGATATTTTGGTCAAAGCTTTTGAAAAAATTAACATGTACAAACCGACAATGGGCTTCTCCTCCTGGCTGTATAAAATGGCTTATCATCACTGCCTGAACTTGATTCGCAGGAAGAATCTACAGCGCAAATTTAAGATTACCCTGTTCACCTCAACTAATATGACTTCAGACAGTGCTGCGCAGGTTTTGGAACGTCAGCTTTTCAGTGAACCGCTGAGCCGGGCATTAGACCAACTGAATGCAGAAGAACGAAACCTGTTGGTGCTGCGCATTTTTGAAGAAAAAACGTTTGGAGAAATCGGGGAAATTATGAACAAGAGCGAGGAAGCTATCAAGAAAAAATACGGCAGAACAAAAACAAAGCTCAAAAAAATGATGGAACCCATAAAGGAGGACCCGAAATGCGTGAATTACAAGGCAGAAATCAGGAACAAAATCTGAAATACACCGATCCAAAAGACAAAGACTTAAAAAACATGGACAAGCTGACAGAACCAGAAAGTGTCCTAAAAATCCAAGCTTTTGACGTTTCTGACAAAGTGATGGAACAGGTCTACCAAAAGGTGACGCCCAAAAAGGGGTTCATTGTAAAAATGCGTCTTCAACCGCGCATTACCGCTCCCATTATGATCTTACTTTTTGTGTTAGGGGCTTCTGTGACCGGATACGCCGCTTCGCAATATCTTGAATTCCGCAACAGTAAGGGCGACGTTGTATTAAATACCGCCAAAACACCTGCCGAAACGGACGCTTCGAAAACGTATACCTCCACCTACGCACAGTGGAACGAAAAAGTGAAAGATCGCCTGCAGCCCGGAGAGTATGCTGCCTATTACGTCAAGGACGATTCTATGAATCAGAACAACCTATCTAATCCGGCCCTGTTTGCGTACAAGCCAGCTGAACTTTCAAGTTTCAACAGCTTACAAGATGAAATCAAGCGAACTGAGGCTCCATTATTCAGCAACCCCACTCATCTACCAGATGGCTATCAGTTTGAATTCGGATACGTCTATCCAAGCGCTGCATATCCTAGGATGATGGATAAAAAGGAATATCGAGCTTTAACCGATAAACTGATGCAACAGGCCCAAGCTGCACCGGAGGGTGAAAATCTGTTTATTCAAAAGCTGAGCTGGGACAAGTCAGACACCTCCTTTGCCCGGTATGCGAGAGGAAACGACTATGTAAACATTACCGTCACCAAATACACTTCTGAAGTCACAAAGACAACCATCATGCAAAATGAACAGGATTCGGCTGAGCAACTGACAATTAAAGGAACCAAGGCCTATTACATCAGGGCAAGCAAAACAAGCAATCCCTTGGAGGCCGGAAAAAACCGACTGGGCTGGCTTGATGAAAAAAGACGGTTACACTTCAACATATCTGATAACCAGGACAGTCCACTGACCAAGGAAGACCTGGTAAAAATAGCCGAGGATCTGCTTAACGCTTCACCGCAATAGCTATAAAAGAAAAGCTTTGAAGAGAGATCATCCTTTTTTAGGGGTGGTCTCTTTTTGGAGAATAGTCCTTATACCTTTTCCTCACAAACTATTACGGCATGTTCCACAATCTTTTCACCTCAACTAATTCCTGATCATTGAATTCCATTCTGTATACGTCTGGCTTGGATGTGTGTAGTAAAAAATTCAAATCGTACTGCTTGTCATAATGCCCCATCATTAAAGTCATTACAGCTCCATGAGTGCCTAATGCGACTTTCCGTCCTCGGTAGATTATTAGCAATTCCTTTAAGACTGTTATACTTCGATTCTGACAAACTGCATTAGACTCTCCTCCCGTTAAAGTAAAGTTGGGATCAGAAAATGACTTATCTAACAAAGGGAATAATTCATCATCGGGCATTCGGTTGTCTTCATTCAAAAAAATTCTTTCTTTAAGATCCTCGAGTATTAAAACTTCTTGTCCTGAGCATTGAGCTAATTCTTGAATGGTTAGGATTGCCCGTTGATATGGACTTGAAACGAAAACCTCGATCCCCTCTCCTCTCAATAACTCAGTTATTTGAAAAGCATCTGACTTACCTTTATCAGTCAAACCTCTTGTTCTTTCATTTCCTTCCGTCTTTGGTGATTCGCCATGTCTCACCATGTAAATGAAAGTTTTCATATTAACCTCCACGGATCACCCGATAAACTTCTCAATCAACTGAGACACTAAGAGAATTACGCAAATGTTTAACATCACTCATCGGTGGCCGTCCAAACATGCGTCCATATTCTCGGCTGAACTGCGAAGGACTCTCATAGCCAACGCGAAAGCCTACAGTGGCGGCCTCCAATCCCTCCGAGAGCAGTAAGCGGCGTGCAGCCTGCAGTCGAATGGCCTTCTGATACTGCAGAGGACTTATAGCCGTTACCTTTTTAAAGTGCTTGTGTAAGGAAGAAGGGCTCATGTTTACTTCCTTCGCCAATTCCTCGATCACAAGAGGCTTAGAGTAATCGCGGGTAATCAGATGGATCGCTTTGGAGATGCTATGTGCATAGCTGCCAACTACGGCAAATTGCCTGATTAAAGCTCCCTGCTCACCTTGTAATACACGATAAAGGATCTCGTGCGTGATAAGCGGCGCAAGAAACTGAATATCCGCAGGCGTATCCGAAAGTCTGACAAGCCGAAGCAGCGCATCAAGCAGCAGAGGGTCAAATTGGCTCACCAGTATGCCGCGTCCAGTCTTAACGTTACATGGAGGAGGACTCTTCTTGATAATGTCCAGGATGGCGTCTGGACTAATGGATAATTGAAGACTGAGATAAGGAAGCTCCGACGAGGCTTGAGTTATTTTACCAGTTACGGGAAGTTGAACTGATGTGACCATGTAGGTTGTTGGATCGTACACATAGTTTTCTCCAGCCAGCATTGCTGTCTTTGAGCCTTGCGCAACCACGTACAGGGAGGGCATATGGACCGTATGATTCAGCTCGGACACATGGCTTGCACGTCTGAAATAAAGTCCTGGCACAGACGAAACAAACGTACCGTCCGAAGACGCGCGTTGATCAATCAGACGAATCAGTTCTTGTAGATTCGTAGAAATATCAGAGGGGGGAGGAGACGAAACCATTCATGCTTCACCTTCCTTTCCGTTGAACGCTAATATTGATGTGCTAATTATATGCACGCCGAATAGGATTAGGCAAGAATTGGACTTGATCGGTCTACCTGTCTCAATTGAATTCTACTTAAAATTTACTTGCAAGGCCAACAAAGGGCCTAAGGCAAATAGATCAAAGAAAGAAGGATGGGGCTATGAGTTTGGAAGGAAGAATAGAGAACAAAGTCGTCGTGATTACAGGTGCAAGCAGCGGAATTGGAGAAGCAACAGCACTGTTGCTTGCCGAGCGTGGAGCAAAAGTCGTGCTTGGGGCGCGCGGGGTGGACCGCCTTGAAGCACTGGCGACACGTATTACGAATAGGGGTGGCGAAGCTGTCTATGCACGCACTGACGTTAGACGGCGCGAGGATCTGTGCAACCTCGTTACTTTGGCTTGCGAACGATACGGGAAGCTGGATGTTCTCGTCAGCAACGCTGGCGTTATGCCTATATCCCCTCTCGATGATCTGCGCGTGGAAGATTGGGAGCACATGATTGACGTCAACATTAAAGGCGTTTTGTATGGCATTGCTGCAGCGTTGCCTGTCTTTCGCAAACAGGGTTTCGGACATTTCGTGAACACTGCTTCTACAGCAGGACACAAGACCGTTCCGAACCAGTCGGTCTACTCTGGTACGAAGTTCGCCGTACGCGCCATCTCAGAGGGGTTGCGCCAGGAGGCTGGTGATAAACTGCGCGTAACCATCATTTCGCCAGGTATTGTGCAGACAAATTTCACCGAAAGTTTAACAGACCCGGCTATAAGAGATCAACTCGCCGTCATCCGGGATAAACTAGCCATGACACCAGACGCGGTAGCCCGCGCAATTGGATTCGCAATTGAACAACCGGCTGACATTGATGTGAACGAAATCGTGATCCGTCCAACCGCACAAATATAACATAAATAGATAGGGGCACCTCCTCTTGTGAGTGCGCCCCTATCTATTCATACATAAAGCTTTACCATGGAAGCTGTTCATCCATGTGACATCGAAAATGCAGAAGGATTGCAAAACTTTGTTTTGTTAAACAAACATTTTTAGCGGTGGGGATTTTCTTCCCACCGCTTGGTGTTGTTGCTTATTGGACTCTAAAATATATCGTAAGATTACTGTGCTTTTTATTAAAAATATTTGGATGATCGAGTTACTAGCCATGTAAAAATTAACGATGAAGCGGTTCCCTTTCGCCCAGACCGAGCACCTCCGTTGTGGAGTCATAAATTTCTTGGTAAAGCTCTGGGTTTTCCGCTAGTGACACCCCATAAGAAGGAATCATTTCTTTTATTTTTGGTTCCCACTCTTCCATATGTTGTGGGAAGCATTTTTCCAATACTTCCAGCATAACGTGAACAGCAGTAGAAGCACCCGGAGAGGCGCCGAGCAGTGCAGCTATCGAACCATCAGCAGCACTAACCACTTCTGTACCAAATTGAAGTGTTCCTTTACCGCCCTCCGTATCTTTGATCACCTGCACACGTTGACCCGCTACCACGATCCCCCAGTCCTCGATTTTGGCGTTCGGAATAAACTCGCGTAATTCTTCCAGACGCTTTTCATTCGATAACATCACTTGCTGAATCAGGTATTTGGTCAATGCCATCTCTTTTGCGCCTGCCGCCAACATCGTGATGAGATTATTGGGTTTTACAGATCCGATCAAATCCAAATTTGAGCCCGTTTTCAAGAACTTCGGTGAGAAGCCGGCAAACGGTCCAAATAGCAGTGCTTTTTGGTTACCGATATATCTTGTATCCAGATGCGGAACAGACATGGGAGGAGCACCAACCTTAGCTTTACCGTATACTTTCGCATGATGCTGGGCGACAACCTTAGGATTGTTACATACCATAAATAGTCCACTTACCGGGAATCCCCCGATATATTTGGACTCAGGAATACCGGTTCTTTGTAGCAAAGGTAGACTTCCACCCCCACCACCGATAAAGACAAATTTGGCAGTATGGTATTCGATTTTACCGTTATCCAGATTATGGACTTTGACTTTCCACGAGCCGTCGCTCGCACGTTTAATATCCTTTACACTATGCTTGTAATTGATCTCAACGTTTTTACTTTTTAAATGCTCAAACAACATGCGTGTTAAAGCACCAAAGTTGACATCTGTTCCAGAGTCGATTTTGGTTGCCGCGATTGGTTCATTCAATGTACGGCCTTCCATAATTAGCGGAATCCATTCCTTCAGCTTTTCAGGGTCGTCGGAAAATTCCATGCCTTGAAATAGAGAAATAGTTGAAAGCGCTTTAAACCTTTTTTTCAAAAAAGATACATTTTTCTCTCCTGTTACCAAACTCATATGAGGTATTGGCTTGATAAAGTCCTGAGGATTACGAATCAAATGGCTGTTTACAAGAAAAGACCAAAACTGTCTTGAAAGCTGAAACTGCTCATTAATGTCTACAGCTTTACGAATATCTATAGATCCATCAGCTTTTTCGGATGTATAGTTCAGTTCGCACAGTGCAGCATGGCCTGTACCTGCATTATTCCATTCGTTAGAGCTTTCTTCTCCTGCGTTTGCGAGTTTCTCAAACACTTTAATTTCCCATTCTGGTGCTAACTCTTTTAGCAATGATCCCAGAGTCGCGCTCATGACTCCGGCACCAATTAAGATAACGTCTGTATTTTTCTGAATGCTATTCATAAAAACCTTCCTTATCTCTTATATTTGCAAAAAAGAGCAGGCCCTCCTGCTTAGGTGATACAAGAAGCAAGGCTCCACTCAGGAACATATCTTTTCTGTCTCTATTATAACTAAAATATAATCTTTTAAAAATTATATTGTCTATTATCTGATAATTATAAATCATTTCTGCTAAAAAGTGAGAATTTTCTTTGCAAAATAATAAGAATGGATCTCAACACGCTGTATTATTGGGGCTTCACTTACTAGCAGTAATAACAGACACTGACAATTCTTCGGTAAACACACCCGTGGAGTCCATATCTAGTAGAACAGATGTTAAATCATTTTCAAATCGTACTAAATTATCACCAAAAAGGCGTCTTGAAGCAAATGATGTAGAGTACAGATTTCCAATGATCGAATCAACAGTCCATGTATATGAATAACTCGGTAAAATATGTCTTTGGACATTTTTGAATCCAGATTTTCTTACAATATCCTCATACCTCTCCTTTGGGGGAGTGTAAGTGCTATTACCAGCTCTTCTTGCGTCTCCTAGCCAACGTCTCACTACTTCGTTGACCTTGAGTTGCCAAAGTAAGGGTTCCTGCTTCCCAGTATTATCAATAATAGCTACGCCACCATTAGTATCAGAACTGTTATACAGAATGTCAAGAATGGACTCTCTATCCATCCAATGAAATGCTTTCGCAATTATAACGAGGCGAAAGACACCCCAGTCACATACGCGCTCTTCCGCCCTTCCTTGTACCCATTTAACATTGTCCAACCTTTTATCACTGGACAAACGGTTTGCTTCATCTAGCATTTCTGATTCAGTATCTACACCTACTATTTCTTCAAACCAATCACTAAATCTTAGAGCTAGCTGACCCGTTCCACATCCTAAGTCAAGCAAGCGACCTTCCCCATTCAGAGAAAACTTGTTAACTAAAAACCGAATAAGCGACGAAGGATAAGGAGGTCGATACCTAGAGTAGTACCAAGCGGTACCTTTAAATAGATCTGGACCATAATCACTCATAGCTTATAACCTTCTCTCTACTGAACTTTTAAAACATGAGAGTCACAGGGCTGCCTGTAACGGCAAGTTTTTGGGCCAATCTTTACGGGACAGGCCCTTTCTAATTGCACTAACGTTTCCTCGAATGAGCTTCATGGTTTATAAATACTTCATCATGATATTCGAAACAGTCTGTTGTTGATTCACCCAATCATAATCGGAGTTATCCACAATAAACGATTGAAAAGGAAGTTGCTCAATAATTTGTAATTCTAGCTCTCGTCGATGTTCAAGGAACTGAATATATCCCTCATACCCGTAAAGCCCCTTCTTCTTTCCATAATCTTGCTCTGTATGGTACCAAATCGTGAAATCTAACCATTCTTGAGATCTCATCGTTTTTACTCGCTCAATCGTCTCACGCACATCAGGTTGCTTCAAATAGAACAAAATTGGATTTAACTCCTGAATTTGCTCCGCAATCTGTAATACATGCCGAACAAATCGATCATTTCCAGCATCATGCCGGGCGAGTAATGCACACCCTGGGTTCTGTAAAAAACAGCATTCGAGTATGATTAGCTTTTCCTTTTCTCGCTGATCTTTAACAAAAGACTTCCAACGTTGGATCATCAATTCGCAGTACTTTTCCACGGGTACTCCATCGTAGATTTCATAACGCTGGATTTCCTCATACAAACTAGAAGGAATTTTATTTTGGGCTGATTGCTGCGCAAGCGCATATGCGATTAAAGAGTCGTTGCCATTCAAAGATACGAACGGATCAATGTAATGAAACACCTCGGAATAGATTGATCGGAGCCGATCAAGTTCTTCGTTCGGCATACATGCAACCGATTCATAATCAGCGGGATGCCGTAAATTTCCTTCTAAAAATAGTTCCGATTCTATTTGATGTGTATTTAACATGTCATGTATGTATCTAGATAATGTGGATTTGCCAGAGCCAGGTATGCCTTCGACGATAACCAGTTTCGTTTTCGTAGCTGGTACATTCGCCATAGTATCACATCCTTATGAATTAAATGATTACCTTAAGGAGAATCCAATTATCTCGTTATATCGCCAGATAGCTTAGGAACCTTTCCTTTATCTCGACATCCTTAGAAAACCAATAAAAAGCATTGGATCCTAAGGACTGACCCAATGCTTTTATAGATGGCTATCTTCTAGTTATTTAATAATTACGTATTCCAGGTTAACCAGTTTTGCATAAGTCACAATTTGGTCTGTGGTTAGATTCAAGGAAACCACAGTATGGTGACCGCCACCGTTCTCAATCCATGCCTTAACTCCATCCTGGAAGTTAGGCTTCACGTTCCACAGTACACGGGCTACCGGAAGATTTGGAGCAGGAACTGTCGGTTCAAATGCAGTAACCTCATTGATCAGCAGTTTATAATGAGTGCCAAAGTCAGCCATAGAAACAACCACACCATCTCCTGCCTTGCCGTCAAATACCAGACGGGCTGGATCTTCACGATCACCGATACCTAACGGAGAAACGATGACTTTAGGCTTGTTGCTCGCCAACGTTGGGTCAACTTCAAGCATATGGGATTGAAGGATCGATTCCTGACCAGCCGCTAATTCATAGGTGTAGTCTTCCATAAAGCCAGTGGATTGGTTATGGCTCATGACTTTAAGCAGGCGATCGAGCGCTGCAGTCTTCCAGTCTCCTTCACCAGCAAATCCGTATCCTTGTGCCATCAAACGTTGAACGGCAAGACCAGGGAGCTGTTTCATACCATAGAGGTCTTCGAAGTTCGTAGTGAAGGCAGTATAGCCGCCATGATCCAGGAATCGTTTAATAGCAATTTCATAGCTTGCTTGCACTCTTACACTGGCTTCCCAAGCTTCCTTGCTATAAGTACCATAATCGAATTCATAAAGTTCAGAGTATTCCGCAAACAAAGCATCAATCTCTTCTTCTTTCACAGCATTGACGTACTGAACGAGGTCGCCAATTCCGAAGTAGTCAACAGTCCATCCAAATTGAATTTGGGCTTCGACCTTATCACCTTCCGTAACGCCAACATTACGCATATTGTCGCCAAAGCGGGCGACTTTGATATTGAAGCTTTCGTTATAAGCAACCGCTACATCCATCCACTCTGCGATTTGTTTTTGCACTTCTGCACGTTCCCAGTAACCTACAACCACTTTATTCTGTTTCTTCAAGCGGGCGTTGATAAACCCATATTCACGGTCACCATGAGCTGCCTGATTGAGGTTCATGAAGTCCATGTCAATTGTAGCCCAAGGAATGCTTTCATTGTACTGTGTGGCCAAATGAAGTAGCGGCTTTTGCAGCAATTTAGTACCGCGAATCCACATTTTTGCAGGTGAGAAAGTATGCATCCAAGTGATGACACCAGCAACCTCATCACGATAGTTGACTTCTTTCATAAGGCTGGTGATTTTGTCTGCACTAACCGCCAGATCTTGCAATACAAGCGGATAAGGCAGAACGCCGCTCTTATTTAGGGCATCGGTCATTTCTTGTGCGTGTGCTTTGACTTCTGCTAATGCTTCTTCTCCATACAGATGTTGTGAACCTACGACAAACCAGAACTGTTTTGTACCTACTGTTGACATAACATTCATCCTCTTTTCTTCGTTTGTTAGTTTAGTTGGTCTTACTTTTGCCCGTAGTAGGCGTCTTTCCCATGTTTGCGCAAATAGTGTTTATCTAGAATCCGCTGCGGCAATTCTTCGGCAAAATGATTCAATTCCCGTGCGAATAAATTCATTTTCGAAACTTCTTCCAATACGACGCTATTCATGACTGCAGATTTCGCATCCTTACCCCAAGTGAAGGGAGCATGACCCTTAAGCAGGACACCTGGCACTGCTAAAATATCCAGCCCGCGCTGCTCAAAAGTTTCGATGATGACACGGCCGGTTTCGGCTTCGTAGCCACGATCAATCTCCTCTTGTGTCAAGAAACGAGCACAGGGAACAGAACCATAGAAGGTGTCTGCATGAGTAGTCCCCATTACAGGTACATCCAGGCCTGCCTGAGCCCAAATCGTCGCCCAAGTCGAATGCGTATGCACAATACCGCCGATCTCTGCGTAGTGCTTGTAAAGTACGGCATGAGTCGGTGTATCCGATGAAGGTCTCATCTCTCCTTCAACAACATTGCCGTCAAAATCAACAACCACCATATCGCTAGGTTTCATCGTGTCATAACTAACACCACTCGGTTTGATAACGAATAAGCCACGCTCACGATCAACAGCGCTTACGTTACCCCAGGTGTATTTCACGAGTCCATGTTTAGGCAAATCCAGATTGGCTTGAAATACTTCTTCTTTCAGCTGCTCTAACACGTCAATTCCTCCAGTTTTCCACTAGATTATCTACAGCAGCCTGCTCAATCGCCAGGCCTTGTGTGTAGCGTTCTAAGAATGTTTCGAACCCCTTAACATCGGAACCGTCAGGATGAATTTCTTGTCCCTCAACATCTCTAAATACTTTTTGGTCGAGGAAGTCTTCCAGACTTTCTTGTTGATCCTTGTTCATCATGTAAGAAGCCAGAATAGCCATACCCCACGCTCCGCCTTCTCCAGCTGTTGACATCACGGATACCGGGACATTCATAGCAGCCGCAACAATTTTTTGTCCGACGATAGGGGTTTTAAATAAACCACCGTGAGCCAGAATGCTGTCAATTGCGACGTATTCTTTCTTCGTCAAAATATCCATTCCGATTTTCAAAGCAGCAAATGCAGTGAACAGATGAGTCCGCATGAAATTGGCCAAATTGAAACGGCTCTCAGGAGAGCGGACAAACAACGGTCTGCCTTTCTCTATTCCGGTGATATTCTCCCCTGACAAATAGCCATAGCTGAGTAAACCACCGCCATCTGGATCCGCTTCCAAAGCCTTATTCAGCAACACACTGAACAATTGATTCGGATCCGCCTTGTGCCCCATGGCCTCATAGAATTCACGGAACAAGCCCAGCCAAGCATTGAGATCACTTGAACAGTTGTTGGCATGAACCATGCCGACCGGATTACCATTCGGTGTGGTCACCAGATCAATTTCCGGATATACCGCTGAAAGGTCCTTCTCTAATACAATCATGGCAAAAACCGAGGTTCCCACAGACACGTTGCCAGTACGTTTTCTCACACTATTCGTAGCGACCATTCCTGTTCCCGCATCACCTTCTGGAGGACAAAGCGGAATACCAGGTTGTAAATCTCCGGATTTATCTAAGATTTTCGCTCCCGCTGCGGTTAGTACACCTGCCTGCTCGCCTGAGATATGAACTTTAGGAATAATATCTTGTAACTTCCAATCGTAGCCTTTGGCTGCAATGAGTTCATCAAACTGCTTAACCATCGACTCGTTATAATCATGTGTAGTCTCATCAATTGGGAAAATCCCCGACGCGTCTCCGATACCAATTGCCTTATCGCCAGTCAGCAGCCAGTGGATATATCCAGCCAACGTCGTCATAAAATCAATATGAGGGACATGTTGCTCTTCGTTCAATATCGCTTGATACAAGTGAGCAATACTCCATCGCTCAGGAATGTTGAATTGAAATTTATCAGTTAAAGCTTTTGCTGCAACCCCGGTTGTCGCATTCCGCCAAGTCCGGAACGGAACAAGCAACTCACCCTTGCTGTCAAAAGCCATATAGCCGTGCATCATTGCAGAGAATCCTATAGAACCAACCGTACGAAGGGTGACTCCATATTTTTGCTCAACCTCTTGCTTCATTTCACGATAAGCCTCTTGCAGGCCCATAATAATACTCTCTAAGTTGTACGTCCAATATCCATCTACCAGGAGGTTTTCCCACTCATAGCTTCCAGATGCGATGGTTTCAAAACGATGATCAATCAGCACTGCCTTGATACGTGTGGATCCAAATTCGATACCAAGTGAGGTTTCTCCCTTAGTAATCGCTTGTTTAATGTCTTGATCCATGCTCACGTTACTCCTCTCTCTGAACAACTGTTATAATCGCAATAATTGAAAGAAGGCGCTTTCTTTTGTTTACAGCCTTAGTATATTTTTTGTGCGTACATTTGTCAACACAAAACCATAGTTATACTTACAAATACTTTGACAAACCGAGTGTTTTTCTAGTTTTAACTTTAGTATTTATACAGATAGGACAATAGATTATAATAAACTCATAATTATGCTAAAATATGTACATACAAATATTATAGATGCATTAATTAGTATTAGAACAACTTGGAAAGAAGGAATAAAGTGAAACCAAAGTATCAGGTCATCCTTGAGGATATAAAAAGCAATATTCTTTCAGGGGCATACAGCGTAGGAGAACAAATTCCAACGGAATTCGCTTTGCAGGATAAGTATAAAGTTAGTCGTCAGACGGTTCGGAAGGCTATTTTGGAACTATCCAACGAAGGTTTCTTAAGAAGTGAAAAAGGATCTGGCACCTATGTCAGTAACCAATTCCGCTCAAAGACTGGTGGGAACTCCAGTAATAAAACCATCGGAGTCATCACGACCTACATCTCTGATTACATCTTCCCCTCGATAATTCGCGGGATTGAAGCCAGATTAAATGAAGATAATTATTCATTACTATTAGCGAGTACCAATAATGATGTCGCCCAGGAAAAGAAAGCCTTGGAGATGATGCTGTCCTTTGGTGTGGATGGTTTGATCATTGAGCCTACGAAGAGCAATCTATATAATCCCAATATCGCTTATTATCTGACGTTCAAGGAACAGGATGTTCCCTTCATCATGATTAATGCCTATTATGAAGAGTTGGAAGTTCCTTACTTCTGCCTCGATGACGTACAATCCAGCTATCTGGCAACCAAAGAATTGATCGCTAACGGACACACACAGATTGGTATCATTGCCAAAATGGACGATTTACAAGGAAAGTATCGAATGAAAGGCTATATCAAAGCGCTTGGAGAAGCCAAATTACGGTTTCACCCCGAGCAAGTGCTCTCATTCTATACTGAAACGAAGCAGGATTTGTCCACCAATTTGAGGAAATTTCTGACCGAACAAAGAGACGAGTTAAGCGCAATTGTCTGCTATAACGACGAGGTAGGATTAGAAGTTGTACATGTATGCAGACAACTTGGGATATTGGTGCCCGAAGACTTATCCATTATTGGTCAAGATAATTCCTATATTTCCAAGAATGCAAACATCAAACTAACGACATTAACGCACCCCCAGGAACAAATGGGACGTGATGCCGCCGATTGGGTTATTAAGAAACTTCAAGGGAAAAAGGATCTACGTAACCACACCTATTATCAGCCTGTGTTAATTGAAGGAGAGACGGTTAAGAAGAAACTGAAGTGAAAAAGGATATGTAACTGTGGTGAATTTCCGTTTTTTCTGAATGAACCATCGCCCTTTAAACCTAGTGCCTAATTGTCATATGACACTTTGGAGTGACTTGGTATGGTGGGTGGCGAAATGTAACTTGTTGGTATGACAAGTCCTTTGCCATACTTGGTTTTGCCGGACGCTATAAGGCAAAAATACATTTCAAGGAGAAATCATTCATGAAAAAAATGATTCACACCAGTCTCGCGGTTCTACTATTATCTGCTACGGTAACTACCGCGTGTATGGCACCCAACGGCGCATCAGTTGCCGCACCCGTTAACGTACCAGTTGCATCTGAGAAGGCTAGCTTGGAGGGACCGCGAGATGCTAAGGAACTAGAAGCTTTTGCAGATGGCGTTTTTGCGGACAAGATGAAGAAGTATAATACAGTTGGTTCTAATTTTGTGGTCGTTGCAGGTGGGAAAGTGATGCTAAGCAAAGGTTACGGGTATGCCGACAAGGGCAAAAAAATTCCTGTTGATAAAAATACCGTTTTCCAAATCGGCTCTGTTACAAAGTCATTCACTGCATTGGCAGCTATGCAGTTGGTCGATAAGGGGAAAATGGATTTAAAACGCGATATCCAAGAGTATTTAGGAGGAATAAAGGTTCCGAATAAAACAGGAAAAAAACTGACGATGTTTGATCTACTTACATATTCAAGTGGATTTGATGAACCAGATATTTCCATGGAAATGCATCCAGAATACGCGGACAAATATTTTCCGATGAAGAAGTTCATTGCATCAAATATGCCAACTGTTGTCAGGACTCCAGGAGAAGCGTACACTTATGACAATTTTGGTTTCATGCTAGCGGGATATGCTGTAGCAAACGTAACGGGTATGTCATATTCCAAATATATGGAAAAGAATATTTTCAAACCGTTAGGCATGAATTCGACGAATGTGCGGTTTACCCCCCAATTGTTAAGCAGAATGGCTGCTCACTATGGACCAACAGGCGAACTGATACCCTTGGACGGGTTTAAACCAACGGAAAAACCTGAAGGCGGTATCGTCTCAACAGCAGATGACATGGCGAAGTACCTTATTATGCACCTGAACAAAGGCAAGTACAAAGGTAAAGAAGTAGTGAGTCCAAAGAGCATAGAGCAAATGCACACATACCAATTATTCCCTGATAAGGAGTTCCCGGTCACAACAATTGGATTCGAAGGCTACTTCAAAGAGAAGATGAATAATCAGCATGTGATTCTAAAAGGAGGAAATGTTACAGGGCATTCTTCCTTGATTGTTATTCTGCCTGAGAAGAATACAGCAATGTACATGTCCTACAATAACGACTCCATGATGAGTCTTGACGTGTATGAAGAATTTATGAATCATTATTATCCGAGAAAATCAGAACTTCCAAAGTCAACCTACGCGACAATAAGTGAGCAGCAGGCCCAAGACTACGTGGGATTATACCAAAACACGCGTATCGCTGCCTTAAGGACGAAGGTTTCGTATTCGGACGGGAAATTAATAATGGAGACAGGAACATCAGGCAAACATACACTAAAAATGATCCACCCTTTATTATTTGAAGATGAATCAGGTAATAAATTGACGTTTAATAAAAATCAAGCAGGCCATATTGCATATTTGTATTACATGCAACTCCCAGACCTCGTTGCTTATGCGCAAAAAATAAACATTGATTCACCATTTTCTGATGTACCTGCGGATAGTAAATATATTCCATATATAAACAACCTTAATGCTTTGAAAGTCATGAGCGGAAAATCAGCCCACCTCTTCGATCCGAAAGGAACGATGACTCAGAGAGAATTCTCAGAAGTGCTGCTGCGCGCCCACGGGTGGTATAAACAACCTTTCATGATTGAACCGAATACAAAACAGATGATGGCCGGACTACGTAATTATCAGCCTAATTCTCCTATCACTAGACAAATGGCGGCGGTAATGATCCAGAACCTGAAACAGGTTGAGCCTGGAATTAAGGTTAAATTGGGTGGCGAAACGGATGCTTGGGCAGTTAAAGCCATCACAGCTCTTGTTTCCCAAGGTATCATGGACCCGAATACCAAGATCAATTTAGACGGCTCCATAGACTTCCGCTCCAAACAGCTTTTGAAGCGTCAAGAAGCCAGTGCCTTGTTGGATCAAGCATTTAATTACTATACGTTGCCAATCAGTCACTAATTCAAAAGGATTAAGTAAATTTTCTACCGTAAAGGACAGTGCTTACTTCGGGATTAACGAAAAAAAGCGCGAGTGCAGGGGGGATTTCCCCATGACTCGCGCTTTTTGGCTCATCTCGCCCATTCGAGGATGTTATGGGCAAGCAAAAGCCAACCGATAAGGGCACGGTACTAGCAGGCACCTAAGGAGGCGTACCGAAAGTTATTCCATAAGCCCTGCCTCCCGGGCCTTTTGCACTGCTTCCTCTCGGTTGCGAACCCCCAGCTTCAGATAGACCGATGACGCATAGTTTCTAACCGTACCATCGGATAAATACAATTTGGAAGCAATGGTTTTATATCGCAGTCCTTTCGACACGAACTGTAAAATTTCAAGCTCCCGTGAAGTTAAATCATAGGTCGCAGCCACTTTGGTTGTCGACGGAACGTCTCCGCTCTTGGCGGCTTCCAGCTGAGCAAACAATTTGTGCGACATCTCCTGATCGATCAGCGTGCCTCCGCGATAGACCGTACGTATTGTTTCGGCAAGCTCTACCGGCTTCATCGACTTCAATAGGTATCCGTCCGCTCCGCTTCGCAGCGCTTCCAGAGCCTGTCCAGTATCTTCGAACGTGGTGAGAATCAAGATGCGGATGTGGGGCCACGTTTGTTTTATGGTACGGGATGCGGAGATTCCGTCCAGGTTCGGCATGTCCAAATCCATGAGCACCAGCTGAGGCTGAACCTGTCTGCACAGTTCGATGGCTTGCTCGCCATCTTCTGCCACCCCTACGACTTGCAAATCTTGCTGCTCCTCGAGAAGAATCCGTAGACTTTCACGGATAAAAGGCTGGTCATCGACGACCAACAGACGGATGACATCATCCTTAAGCTCCGTTTGTCGTGGCAGGGTGCAGGTAACGAGGGTGCCTTCGCCCGGTTGGGTATAGACGCCAACATGACCTTGCAAATTCATCGCTCGCTCTTTCATGGCGTTCAAGCCGAAACCATCCCGTCCATGTTCCATCCCACGGCCGTTATCTTGAATTTCCAGCCTCGTCTGCTGAGGCTCGAATTGCACTGAAACCGTAATCTCCGTCGAGTGTCCATGACGCACGGCATTCGTCAATGATTCTTGCAAGCAGCGATACAGCGCTATCTTCGCTTGCTTCGTTACAGGGTATTCCTCCCCGAAGGCCTGGAAACGAACCGACACCTTAGCATGCTCCTGAAACTCCTCTGCCAGCTTCCGCAAAGACTGAAGCAGTGGGAGTTCTTCATGCGGCGATTCGATTTGATGCACATAGCCTCTCACTTCATCCATATTTTCCCGGGCCAGGTTCAATAGGGAATCGAGCCGTTTCGTTCCTGTATCCGTCTCTAGCTCAGGGCGCAAGGTTTCCAACCCCATAATGAGGGAAGTGTACGCATGACCGACGGTATCATGGAGCTCTTTGGAGAGCCGATTCCGCTCTTCGGCCAGCGTGATGCGCTCGATTTGGGACAAGTACTGCTCCAGCACCGCATTTTGCTCGCGTATAATTTCACTTTGACGATGATTGACCATCAATAAATGGAAGGAAAATCCGAATGCATAAGCCGTCCCGAATTGAATGGTCATAATCCAAAAATCAATCTGCTCTGCAAGCAGCTTAACTATAGCGGGTAGGAGCAGTATGGATAAAGGACCTGACCAAAGATATGTTCTTTGTTTGCTATTAGAGGCAATCAAAAATGCATATACCAGGAATGTGAGGTAGGCTTCTGGAAAGAACAAAACTAAATACAGGCAGAGCCCGCCCGGGATCACAATCTCGGTAAGCAGGTAGTATCTATAATTGAGCTGCAAGCACAGCCAGGGAACGGAAAAAGCAATAAGCTGCCAAAACACAAGAACCCAAAGCGGCAGCGTGAAATGAGCTTGCCGCTCTATGATAGTGAGCAGGAGAGAAGTACTGCAAATCAAGCGGATCATAAGCATGAACCAGTCGTACCAGAACCACTGCTTTACCATATCGAACAAAACCATCAACCCCTAAGAACTATCAGTATGACATTACGTAACTATTATAGAGCAGATCATTATCCAACAATACTTTTAAATCCAGACCGGGACATTCCGGCTACCGGTTCACACTCTTGATCATACGACGGGTGTAGCCTCCTAGCATACGCGTGAAGCTGTTCGCAAGCCTGTAGCTCACCATAGTGAATATGACTCCTGAGGCCGAAACCAGTACGGATTTTATCACAGTATCTATAGGTACACCCATAAAATAATAATTAAATAGTGGAAAGAGGAGCGGGGCCGCAATCATTGCGAGTGGAGTTATATAAAGCAAGGCTGCACTAATGAGGCTTAAAATCCCCACCGGAAGCTTCAGCATCAGCCAGCCGATAGCGATCCAGTTGCGCCGATTTAGCAGCTCCTTCCTTGCTTGAAGCCAGATAGAGTCATCGGTGTTTATTGGTTTAACGTAAAGCTCTGTGGTAATATCCGTATAGATCTTGGTCTGTGTGCGTTCAAATTGCAGGAAGGTGTTTGTAGTTCGCAAAATGCGAGTAATCAGAGGAACGCCCGCGACGGTAAACGAAAGACTCAAGCCTAATGTAAGAGCGACCAGATAAAAGCAAAAGTAAAACAATCCGGTAGCGAAAGTAAGCAGTAGGAAATAGCCATTTTGAATAAAGCTGACGACGGTTCTTGTCATCAAAGAGCTCACATCCTTTACAAGTAGTCATCGTATCCTACGGCTCTTGATGTCAAATCCGCCAGTGCCATAATGTCATATGACACAAGGCGATAGCGATCTGCGAACCTAATGGGGAAAAACAACAGTAGTTACTGTGTGTACGGCAATTTTGGATCGCACGGCTAAACAAAAACTGCCCACCAAAAACTTAGAAGCTTGAAATTTACACTATCCATATATTGAGCTTGTCATTATAAATTGAATAACATTTAGAGATACGTAGAAACCTTATCTCTTGACATTTTATGGAGAATACTATATATATTCAAAGCCAATACGAAAGACAGGAAGGGAGGATCTGCATGCACAGAGTGATCAAAATCAAATTTACGCTCTTTTACGGTGAAGTTCCTGAAGCAAAATATTACGGGTACTTGGAGTTGAATCAGGATGGCAATATGATCGCGCTCTACAATAGGTACGGTGAGGAAATAGACATGTATGGCGGACATGAATTTGTTAGGGTAAGGACACTTGGCAAATTTGATGACCAAGACCGTGATAATTTTTATTCTTTGTTAGAAAGTGATGGTGTAGGATAATCTGCACGATAGGCTGACGATTCCAGTGCCAAGGCACTACGAAAAGTCAGCCTTTTTGATTTTATTTGCCTTATAGAGTTGACCGGCACGTTATCATAATCCCCTAACCTCATCTTGTCAAGAAATAATGCGCGAATGAGCGACACCGTGGTGGAGCCCCCCTTATGCTTTCGAAATATGAATGAATTTCCGAGTATGATGGGCAATTTCGCTTTTTCCAATTCATCCCACTCCACGTAAAATGATCTTCAGGCGTTGCGGGTTAAGCGATATACAAACAATGGACGGAACGTAATGAACAATCGGGAGGTAGAAGATGGACAATCAGGCTCAAGATGCAAGAGGAATGAAGAGAGGGGCAATATTAACCGCTCTACTCATCGGTACATTTGTCGCGTTTCTTAACGAAAATTTACTTACCAATGCGTTTCCTGCGTTGATGAGAGAATTTAACGTTGCTGCTTCGACCATACAATGGTTATCGACGGGGTATATGCTCGTGATCGGCGTACTGGTGCCGGTGACCGCATTACTACAGCAATGGTTCACGACTCGCCAGATGTTTATGTCTGCGATGGCGTTATTTTTGGCCGGTACCTGCTTGTGTGCAGTATCCCCGGGATTCGGAATCTTGCTGATGGGCAGGGTTGTTCAGGCTTGCGGGACAGGATTATTCATCCCGTTGATGATGAATACGATTCTCGCTCTCTATCCTCCAGAACGTCGGGGTGCCGCCATGGGTCTCATGGGGCTGGTCATCATGGTCGCCCCTGTCATCGGGCCGGCTTTGTCTGGCTTAATTATCGATACCTTTCAATGGCGATGGCTGTTCTACATGGTGATTCCTGTCGCACTGTTTTCGATGATTTATGCATTCGTGTACTTAAAGAATGTGACAGAACTGACCAAGCCAAGGGTCGATCTTGTATCCATTGTGATGTCAACCGTCGGTTTCGGCTGCGTCACCTATGGCTTCAGCCAAACAAGTGTCTCTCTTGAGCCAGAAGGTTACGGATCGATTGCAATAGGTAGCCTTTTCTTGCTCTTGCTTGTATGGCGCCAGCTTAAGATCAAAGAGCCGTTGATCAATCTTTCCGTATTCCGGCATTCCACTTTTTCTCTGGTTGCGGTATTGATTGTAATTCTGATGATGGTTCTATTCGCCACAACAACATTGCTGCCGTTCTATATGCAGGATGTGATGAAGTTGACAGCATTCGCGACAGGCTTACTTCTAATGCCGGGTAGCATTTTGAACGGAATGCTGATGCCGGTATCGGGGAAATTACTCGATAAATTCGGGCCGAGACTCGTCATTGTGCCCGGGCTATTCCTGATCGCCATATCGTTGTGGCTGTTTACCGGCATCGACAGTGATACAACACAAGGCTCCGTTCTGTTCAATCATATCCTCTTATTCTTAGGCATGTCATTCGTCGTCATGCCGGCTCAGACGACAGGATTGAATCAACTTCCACGTCACCTGGTTCCTCATGGCACAGCCATATATAATACGCTCCAACAGATTGCAGGGGGAATTGGCATCGCATTGTTCGTCGGCATCATGTCGTCTGGAGCCAATCGTTATCTTCACCATTCGCTCAATCCCACTGCGATGCATGAGAAGACACAAAGCATGGTTTCCGGTCTACAAACGGTTTTTTGGATTGAATTTATTCTGGCAATACTTATTCTGGCGCTGGGTTGGTTTATAAAAAAGCCACCTGAACATAATTAATTCATTACTAGGCACAGATTGAATCATAAGTTTAAAACCGTACAAGAAGCATGGGCTGTCTCATAAGGGGCGGCCTTTTATTTCGTTGTACCTTAGAACCGCTAACTATAAGGAGAGCTTGATTTCTGCCTAAAAGTTTATTTTCGAGAATCAAGAATAAACATAGATGCATCTTGTCCCATGAATATTTTACTTCCGTTAAAAAAAGTTTTGGACTGAATATCTCTATATCCTATTTTAGTCATAATGTCAGTCAGCTCTTCTTGATGAAATCCGTTATGAACTATATCTGAAACTACTTTTTCATTTTTATTAAAATCTACGATTAGTAAATGTCCTCCTTCATTTAGAACATCAAATAGCCTTGATAAAACGATTTCAACATCATGAATATGGAGTAGAACCTGAGCCATAAAAATATAGTCCGCATGTAAATCCGTTAGACCTTCCTTTTCAAAGTCAAAACATAATGTATCTGCATTCTGAATGTGAAGATCAGTAATTTTTTGCTTTATTTGATTAATCATGTTTTGTGAAGTATCCAGAAAAAGCATAGAATTAAAATCATTTAACAAGCTCATTCCGACAAGACCTGTTCCACACCCAAAATCAATAGCATTCTTACTATTAGCGTCAACTACATACTCACGAATGGCATCAGATGATGCCTTTGCAATTTGAATTCTTTCAGAAGTGTCATATACATTAGCTATCATTTCAAACTTATCCGTATTTCCCATGATTACCTCCCCAATCCGCCTTAATAAAAAACACAACAATATAGAATGATATTCTATCGAAGCATTTGCATTTAGTCCACATTCTAATTCATGCTTATGGAAAACAAAACTGTTTTGCTTCAAAATTTCCGCCCTTATTTGTGATACGGTTCACCGCCCTACCTGTAACGGCAAGTTTAAAGACCACCCCGCTAAAAGGATGGCCTTTAGGACTGCTATTCTATTCTAATTGCCTCGATATAAAGCTCGATTCTCACTTCATTTCCGACGATAACCCCGCCTTTTTCCAGAGGCGAGTTGAATGTCAAGCCAAATTCATTGCGGTCAATACTGGCTGTTGAATGAAATCCTACACGTTCCCGGCCACGAGGGTCTTTGTTTAGTCCTTCAAAAAAGGTATGAAAAGTGATGGGTTTGGTTACTCCATGCAGAGTTAGATTGCCCGTAAGTTCATATTGCCTTTCGCCAGCAAGGACGCAGCTGGTGCTTTGAAACGTAATGGTTGGATACTTGGCTGCATGAAGGAAGTCGTCACTCTTCAGGTGTTCATCTCGTTGCGATTGGCGAGTTGTAATACTATTTGCATCTATGGAAGCCTGAATACCCATGGTTTTTAAATTGTTGGGGTCAAAACTCAAGATCGCTTGGAAATGCTCGAATACTCCTTTAATTCTACTAATCATTAAATGCGTCACCGAAAACTCGACGGAGCTGTGGTCCGGATCCACTTCCCAATTGATATCTTTCATAAATAAATTCCACCTCTATAATAAGATTTTGAGAAAGGTCGCCCCTCTCAAAGCACTGCGATATTCGCATACCCCTAATATACAAAAACGCTACTGACAACGGGATGTCAGTAGCGTTTTAGCATTTTTTCGGCTTCCTCGTAAATCCGATTTAGTTTACATTTTATGGATAATTCATGTACGCCTTCATTACGATTCGTCTTTGTCGAAATAATCATCTGGCAAATGCAGTTCTCGCAAACAACCGATAAATTTTTCTCTGAAATTCGGATTGCTTTTGTATTTCGGCCATACCTCCTTATAGTAAGACAGCAGCTTCTCATGTGGAATAATGCCCCAGTATAAAATCAAGTTATTCAGAACCTGCGGGCCGCCCCCCATCAACATCTGTTCAATGATCTGCCAGCTTCCCAGCTTATTTTCGCAACTGCGCGCGGCATAGATGGCAGTGGTTTGCATTTTCGGGTCGGCGTGACACAAGAAAGGCGCAAAGTTCTGGAGCGTAATCGCACCGTAATCTTCCAAGATATACCCTGCATAACGCAACGTTTCTGGGTCGTGAATCCGGTCAAGCCTTTGCAAGATCACTGGAATAAACTCCGTTAAATCCTCAGTTTTACTGGAAGCGTGCAGAATCTGTAAAGCTTGCAGAAAATCCTCATGTTCATCCGATTGCAACAGCTCCAGAGGATACTTTCTACCCGTGTCAAAAGAAGCTTTGCAGATGAGCCAAATGGCTGTGGTCCGATTTTTGGGGCTTTGCTCCGCAATTTTTTTCAAAAAAGCAAGGGTTAGCTGAGAGACTTTCTTAAACTTGAACATTCCATCAAGCGCTTTGGCTTGGATTTCTTCGTTTGGAGCGCTCTGATAAATCTGGATCAGCGCATTCTCATCACCCGGCATTCGACTGCCAAACCACCCGATATCATAATCCAGAATAATTTCATCCAGCCAGCGCTCGTACCAGTCCAGAAAGCTGTCTTCATAGACAAAGAAAAAAGGATGATCAGGATGAAAATCGGAGGTGTACACAATTCTCCCCCTATATTTCCCCTCAAGTACGAGATACATGTCGTATTCGCAGCCTTGGGTGCCTATGCACAACATGCCGCCCAACACCTTATTACAGGTGTCGTCGTATTCCTCATCGGGAATGTCCTCGTCCTTGGTCAGGGGCTCAATTAGACGGTTCCATTCCTCTTTGGTCATCCCGGGGTACAGAACGGATTTTGCAAGGAGCGCTTGGCGCTCGGTGTAGGAAGTTGCCTTTTCAATTGAATATATTCCATAATAGGGTCCGGCGCCTCCATTGCCGATGTTCGTTAAAAACAGCGCATAAGGCTCAGGAAGTGTGACCTGATTGTGGGCTTGCCAGTCCGCCAGCTCTTTTGCTGTAAGCTTCTCTTTAACCCTATATTGATGTGAGGATGATCCAAACACTGAGAAACCCGCGTCTTTGCGCATAGCTTGGCTCAGTTTGTTTTTTATTCGATCCAGTTGCGTTTCTTTCTTGCCAAACCACATATTTGAACCCTCCTGTTGACCATAGCCAGGTTTCCTTTGTTTGCTTATCCAGCAATTTTATTATTTTTTCTATGGGTCGTACCTCTTTAAAATGATATGTATCTAGAGTACCACAGGAAAAAATCCATATGAATGGAACCTATATGTGGATTAGACTATAATCACCTTGTTATTCATGTAAGCCACTCCTCATTTCTCGGAAATTAACGACATATTATTTAATTAAACTCATTAAACGCAGTTCATTCTAAACAACATAGATTGAGGGAGAAAATAATGAAAAGCCAATTAAGAAATATTACGGTCGACGGTTATGCCTTCGTTTATTGGTACTCAGGCGGGTCTCGCTTCATCCTAAACCTATCTCCCAAAGAGAATAAAAACATCAAAATCACGCTCATCTTTCAGGCCATTCCTCCTGAAGAAGAGCCTCATACTTTTTGGTCCTTTTATGACATTTCAGCCCAAAATAATGAAGTAGAAACTGCCATCCATCTAGGTAAACTCAAACATATTGCTGAAATCATCTCTTACTTGATGGCAAAACGACAAGAACTTTGGGTCCAGGGGAAGCCTCACGTTCTGGATCATGCCTGGGATTTACTAAAGGAAATGGGCTATTCCGAGTTCAAACCGATCTGGATTAGACAGTGGTAGTCGTAATGGTTTGTGAACTAGCCCCCTTTGACCACTCAAAGGAGGCTTAAAGTTCACAGGGATACGACTATTCGTTATCTGGCGTGGCCGGACTGGCCGAAGGCATCAAGCCTTTAACGGCGCCGAGAAACGGGCGAATGGACTTGATCATACCGTAGCCCATCTTCACGACCGGGACAAATTTCTGGATCATGCCGAACAGCCGCAAGCCGCCGCCGAGCATACCGCCAAGCCCTCCTGCGCCCGCAGTGGAGCCGCCAAGGCCGCCTAACAGCGAGCCCATCATCGGCAGGAATGCCGACACCTTGGCGTCTGGCTTGCGGGAGCGCGAACGGCCGGACGGCTTACGCGCGCCGCTTTTCCGGTTGCCGAGACGGACGCCCGGGGCATGCGCACCAGCTCTGCGTTTAATAGATCGGGAGTCTTGCTTCCCGGAAGAAGCGCGTGGGGGGACTCCGGCACTGGAAAGTACCAACCCGCCGTAATTAACGTCGGTGATGTAGCCGACGTAAGTCTCTCCGCTGTGCAGGGTGACACAGACCGGACGGCCCTGAAACTTCTTAGCCCGTGCACGCATCTCTTTCGATTGTGCCATGGAAGTTCACCTCGCTCACTGATTATAATTCAGTTTACGCCAGGGGCGGGCTGCCTGCTTGTGCGAATAGGACATACGCACGCCAAAAATCGCCTGATGATCTCGTCGTCATCGGAGCTTTAGCCTGCTCAAAAACGTTGGAAGCAAAACTAGCCGTTGCCGGCAGTTCGACAGGTTATTGCGTTCTTTTTCACATTCATGCAACACTTCAAATATCGAACTCAGTGTCATTCCACATTCCGCGATCTTCCAACATGATTTATATGGTATTTATGTATATATATATATGTCAGTAACCAATTTTTTCAACGCTTACTACACAAATGACCCATAAGAGGGTCACTTTTTTCAAGTGTCCTTCTTGTGGGTCACAGTTCACATGATCTTTGGGCCCTTCTTCTATTACAGTCTCTTGGTTACAATTCAGTTAATCACTATTAGCGCCGTTCTCCATATTAATATTATTCTTATATGCGAATTCACTTAGAATATCTCTTGTTGTTTCAAAAGCAAGCTCATCCCAAGGTATTTCTCCCCAACCAAAATATTTAGCCTCAAAACTTTCAATGTTTGTCTTAAGGGATTGATTTTCAGCAGTGGCTTCAAACGCCAACTGAACTGTTCCGTATTTTGACATAGAATGTGTTTTGATAATATCTTTAACTTTTACTCGTGCTCCTGCCTCCTCTCTTACTTCTCTTTCTATTGTTTCAAAGACATCATCTCCTCGCTCTACATGTCCACCTGGCAACCCCCATAATCCCTTGCTCGGGTTCTCAGCTCTTCTCAAGAGCAACACCTTATTCTCAAAAAGAACAAGAGCAACTACTACTAACTTGGGATCTAAATAAAAAATAAATTGGCAATTGTCACAAACAAGTTGTGGTTGGTCAGCTATATGCAAGTCTTGAAGAATAAAAGGAGAACCGCAGCGGGGACAAAATTTTAAGTCTTCCTTACTATACTTCCAATCATACTTTAGATATTTATATTCATTTTCCATCAAGTTACCTCACCTCACTTGTTAGGATTTCATTTTCCCACAACTCAAAAAACTTCGAATAAACCTGTGTATACAATGATTCCTCATTTTCTGTTTTATAAACAGTAAATCTAGGTCTATGCTCAGAAGGCACATAATCCGTTATTTCAAAAACCATTTTTCCATAATTGGTTTTATCATATCCCGTTATAATATATGGGAATATTGTCTTATACGTCTTAATTGTAATGTTGTTTCCCAAATCTCCTAAGTTCGCCTTCACAGCTTTCAACCTATTTATTGAGTTCCGTATTTCAGAGCTAAAATCTTCACTTTTTTCAAAAGAGTTACGAAATGATAATATATCATGGTATTGGTCAATCCAATCAGGATCAAGTAATAATAAACTTATATTATTAGTTTTTGCCTTTTCCAAAATTAATCCCTTAGAGTCACTAGAAAGATGTATCATTGAAGTACCTGAAATAAAAATATGGCCTCTTGCCTCATAAAGGCATGTCTTATAATCTTCAATTCGCTGAACATTTGTGTCAATTATTTTAACAATACCATAAGGATTTTGTGCTTTAGCGACATAATTTTCTAATGAAGATATGTTGACTCGGTATCCTAGTCCTCCCAAAAAGTCACCAACTGTTCGTTCCCACGTGTATCCTTTTTTCAGTAATTCTTCTTTTAGAATCTCAGCTTGTTTATTAAAAAATGCAAATCGGTTGTAAACTTCATTAATTTTAAAATTCAAATTTTTAATAATTGTATTTTTTTCTGCTATAGCATCTTCTGAATCATCCAGGAAAATGTTATGGTTTGGAGTTAAGTTTAAATCTAAAAGATATATAGCATCCACAAGATCTGAATCCCTAATGAAAGAATCTAAGAATTCATACAGACCTGTGTTTTGAGAAATAACTAGTGGAATTCCTGCTGAAATAAACTCCCAACCAACTAATCCAAAACCATCGTGTGATGACGGTAGAAATCCGATATTTGATTTAACTAGATACTCATAAACATGGTCTCT
This sequence comes from Paenibacillus peoriae, assembly GCF_022531965.1. GTDB lineage: Bacteria > Bacillota > Bacilli > Paenibacillales > Paenibacillaceae > Paenibacillus > Paenibacillus polymyxa_D. The sequence continues at coordinate 5,768,345 of NZ_CP092831.1, forward strand.
ACCTCTATAAGTATGAAATTGAACTTTTGTTAACCTTTCAGCATCCTTTTCCTCAACGCCTATAAGATTCACTTTTGATTCTGGTGTTAAAGTATCTTTATGTTGCATAAAAAAATCTTCTAGTGCTTCAAGAGCTAGGGAAGATTGCTTAATTGCATCATCCTTCGCATCTAATCGCCCAACCAGTGTGGCTGTAAATGTTCTTTTACTGCCCACTCCAGGTCGATGCCTTTTATTTAAGTCCTGAAGTCCGGGGATCAACTCAACCGCATTTTGTCTTGCATATTCGTTTGCATGCCTGGTAAGTTTAGGCCCTACCCCAAACACCATATCTGCTCTTCTTAGCAAATCTTTTTGTTTGTCGAATTTTTCCTTCTGTACCTCTTCAGAAATAGGTAGGTCTTGTTTGAGGCCATAATAATCTTCGTAGACCATATGATGTATTAAAGCGAAACGAGAGCTTTTTTTAAATAAGGCGTTATATTCTTTACATAATGAAATTGCATGTTCGCCAGTAATAACATCATGTCCCACCCACCATGAGAATTTAAATTGTTCTTTTACTTCTTCGATTGATAATTTCAGAACAAATGATAATCTTTCTAATATTTTAAAAAAGTTCACCATGTAACCAGACTTTTCATACCCATTAATTAGTATTGCATTGCTATTCGTTAACACTTCAGTTTTGTTAGTTACACAAATTACTTTGATATCTTCTAATGTTATTGTGGATAAGTAAGAATCGATTGATTTGACTAAATCAAGGTTAAAAGAATTTATTCCCCCTCCTTCAGTTCCCCAGTTATCTGCAAAAACAACTACAAGTTCCGTCAAACTCTTCACCTCTAACTAAATTACTTACAAACTTATATAAAGGATTTATTACTAAAATAATATTTTTTTCCATTCCCATTACTCTTGAAACTGATTTATTTTGTTTATTACTACCCTTTTCTTATACCTACAATTAGATTGGTCTATAACTGTTGATCTTAAATATGCTAGAAATAACTTCCTCCTACACCCAACACTACACACAAGGCCACTTCCTTGAAATTCGGTATTTATCTAGTCAAACGTTCACATTACTAGTTTTGCAGCACTTGTATGAGTTTTATGAGTCCCCAGCCTCTATACCGGATTTTTTCTAGGAGATGAGATTCCACTAAAGTTCGATATCCTCTTTAGACATAAACAAAGCCACTTAAATCATTTTAATCCCACTAGAAACTACTCACCATTTATATAATAAGAAACAATTTCCACCTCACTTGGTTGCGTATTTCATTCGTTGGGAACGAATACGGCGGAAGGTATAGAAACCTCATTGTTGCCGAGCAGCAAGCCACACTAACCTGATATTTTCCACGAATTGCCTGGAGACTCCCGTTTGAATGAGGCACTCAATGTAGGTGTAGATAAGATTTTGTTAGGCTTTTTTAGATAATAACTTCAACTTGAAGACTGGTATTATCCAGAAGATCAATAGTCTCGTTGACTACACGAACACTTTATTGGTAGTTTCATATACTTTAGTTGCTTATCTGCATTCCCAGAGTATACAACACTAACTATATAATGATGTGTACTTCCCTTAAGCTTCGCTGCAAATTACTTATTTGAAACAAACTCAACAATTTCAAGTGGAAAACCTTTATTTATAGTGTGATCGTAGCTATAAATATGATCTCTATTGTTTACACATCTGCCCAGTTTTTTCTTGAATCTTTCATCGTTATAAATATTCACTCGTCCACCGCAAATAGGACAAACCCCATACTTTCTTATTGTATAAACATCACCATTATCATCCTTATAAAGTACCAGCTGACTATTCCCCTTATAAACACCATTGTTCTTTAGCTTCTTATGTTTGTTGATTGATTCAAGAGCATATACCCCACAACCAAGCGAAACCATTAATAAAAAGAATGAGAAATCACTTTTTTTAACGAAGTAAGTAAATATGGTTATAACTGCCGATATTACCGATAGCACCCCTGAAATTTCAAACTTTAACTTGTATCCTCTAATACCACCCACTACTTTTCTATCCAAGCAATTCTCATATTCTACAACTAACTCATTGGATATATTAGGAGCAACATTAAAGTTGTCAATATAAAACTCCTGCTTACTATTATTACCTAAGCCAATATTAATATTATTATTTCCAGCATTTATCGTATTATAGCCACTGTCTCTTTGTTGAACTGGCTCTTGGCAATATGGACAGAAATTAAAATCCTCATTGACTACTCTTTCACATTTTCTACAGTTCACTTTATCACTCCAAACCAACCAGTGTATTGGTTAATTATACCACGATAAAATGATTTTTTGTCGATTGCACGGTGTGTCTGTAATGAGATTGGACTTTTTATCTTACACTATGGCATCTCTTAAACATACCATGTTCATCCATTCTGGAAATCTCCATGTTTTCGCACAGATTTCGTCCTACTTGTGGTACGGTTCACCCCGATTGCTTAGTTAGTAAGGCGGATTATTAGTTGGTTGAAATCCAAAGGTCGCACTCAAGAAAGTGCGACCTTTGCTATATGAAAAGCAATGTTTTATGGATAATTTACTAAGCGACTTTGTATTTTATTCCAATGCCTTTTTATCTGTTTGTAAATTAGGCTTTCGATAAAGGGAATACTTCCGAAAACAGAATGTGCCTTTTTCGCATATGATACAAATTCCCATAACCTTTATAGTTCCAACCTAAATGAGTATACAACGAATACAGTTTTTTTCTTCCAACAGGTTTGTTTTCCTTTTTACTTATCCAATTAACAGAAGCTACCTTCGACAGGCTCACTAATGTTCCTTGCTGCATCATTCCCTTTTCAGCAACGCAAGACTCTCCTGCACCTGATCGTAAAGAAAATTACGCTGGACAACAAAAAGCGTGTCAACAGCGTTGAACTCTCCTTCAACGAGGAGACTGAGAAGCATTTTTTAAGTGCAGCCCCTTCCGCAAACAATATAACGGAAGGGGCGTTTCTTTTGCCCGGAAAAGCCCCACTTCTCCATCAGAAGTTGGTCATTACAATTTGGCCAGTTCTGTATATTTACTTTCACGATTCCAAGTCCTTCAGAGCGAGTAGATTTATCTTTTCTTGTTTTTTCTGCCAGACCACGATTTTCACCTTGGAAGGAAATGTGAATTTTATACGACTCACTTTAAATGTCCATATAATGAGCTCAAGCAATTCTTGATCCAGTATATTTTCGTATCCTCTAAAGCGAGTGATCCCAGATCCCAAAACAGGCAAGGCGACTGTTCTACCGGCATAGACTCTGTCTATCTCATTCCAGAAATTCAACAGGCAGTTTATATAGTCGTTCATCTCGAGATATGCTTTGTTTCTATCATCGAAACGTGAGAACGCCGTAAGGAGATAATCGTCTACCGTGCAGATTGTTCCAAGCCTGTATCTAATCTTCTTCCCGACAGTTCTGCCTGCATTTTCACATGCGATCATTTCTGGCAAGTGGGTGTCAGAAGAAAAAATTTCGTCTAAAACAGCGATATTTCCCTGATAGAATTTTTTAATATATATTCCGTTGAGTGAACTGCTTGAGATGACTTTCTCGTCTACCAGTGTGTCAAAATATTCATTAAAAGCGATCGCTTTCAGATCAGCCTCCTCAGAAAATATATCACCGAACTTTACCTCAATCTCTGAAGTGTTAATCGTTAGCTTGATACTGCGACGCATATTGGCATGGACCCAGATTCCGATGTAAACAAGGACCAACAATGCCAGTGCTCCTCCACCAATGACTATCTTGATTTTAGGGTCTATTTCAACGAAAAGAAACACAATAGAGGTGATTACACTTATCACGCTTAGAAAGCCATAGAATATATGTAGTATCTTTTTATCAAAAAATGGGACTTTCATTCACATCTTCTCCTTTATTGAATTAGGCCCCATTTGATTTGCGTTTCACGTTTGTAATGATTCTTACCACTGCTAAGATGCTCACCATTCACATGAAAACGTGTGATAGCATTTAAAATGCACTCTTTAGCGAAAGGGATATGGATTGCTTCTATACCGGTATCATTTATACGGTCTCTAAGTGCCTTGGGCCAAATGCCACTGTGGCTATCCACATACAAAACAGATGAGAATTCAGGGTAAGCGATAATAAGCGGAATTCTGTACGTGTCTATGGCCTGCTCGATCTCATAAGATAAAACACTTCCGGTATAACGAGTCTTACTCGTAAGAATGACGAGCATGTTTTTCGATGCTCTAAGCCGTTCCTGGATGCGTGCATACAATGTTGTCCGTTTACTTGTATCACGTACCGCATCCGTTTTCTCGTGACTGTTAGTCAGCGAAAACTGAATGTTTTTATTCGCATTCCATGCTTGAAGAGTAGCATAGTATTTGAAGTCAGACTTTGCAGGGTCTGCCTCTCCTAAACCATCAAAGGCAACATAGGTTCCAGTCCGATTTGCCATAATCTAAACCCCCATTATAAACATTATTTGCTTCTCCGCACGGAAACATCTTACCATATATCCCCTGATACTGCTTACTCTAACCATAATTTCGCCCTATTGTAGGATGTTCCGGTATCGTAAAGTAAAAAGAGTCTGCGTAAGCACAGACTCTAAATCAATTTATGTCGAAATTTGTATTCGTTGTTCCAATACCTTCTCCCAAAACGGTCGGTAGATCAAATTCATTCGTACAGAATCATACTCTGCTTCAAATCTTTCTTCGATAGCCGGCCCTATATCGCCAATAAAAGCTGCTAATTGGTCTAAGGCGTCGTCTGCCTTGGAAATGATAGGATGTTCATAATCAGGTTCCCATCCTGTTTCCCATTTAATGTAGCCATCGCTCTCATGGGCATTCAACTCCGACCTATCTTCGTTGCTGGTAAAACCATCATAGCCTGGACGACGAGCATTATATATGATGCTAACTACCAGTGCTGGTAAAGAATCTAGTTTAGTTTTAACGGACTCTACTTTTTCCATAAAGGTATCCCATTCGCTCATTTCAGCATAGTCCATTTCTTTAACTTCTTCTGCGTCTTTCATTTTTCTAAGTTGCTCATTCTGCTTTCTAAAGTCCTCTAATTCTACTTCCATTTCTAAATATGCTTCCTTGTAAGTAGCCAGCTCTGTTTTTAGCGTATCGAAATCGGCATCTGTGAGTGGTTTCAATTCCTCTGTCGCTTTGATAAATGGGAGAAGTTTATCCTCGTAAAGTTCTTTCGCCCTAGTTCCAAAACGCACCATATTAGGAGAATTCAATCCACGATCTACAATGGCTTGAGCTAGCTTATTCAAGTCCTCAATATTTGAAAGAGTAATGGTCTGCAAATTAGTACGGTATGGGGTTTCGGCTAGTGCCCTATAATCCAGCGGTGGCACCACTACGGGTATAATTGCTTGCTTATTTACCCAAGTAGCCCCTAACTCACATAAACAAAATTGGCTTTGTAAGTAGTTGGGAGTTATAAACGGCAGAATTATTTTGCATTCTTCCATACCTTTTCGAATCTGCTCTACCCAATCTCCTCCGTAAGTTAGCTCTTCGTCAGAAGTTAAGAAGAAATCACTTCGCGAAAGGTTGAACTGGTTTTGAAGTAAATCCATGAGATTTCTTACTATAGTAGCATCCTTTGAGGAATGACTTATGAAAAACATGGCCATAAATTCCTTCTCCTTGTTTGTAGAATTAAGAGCAGAAAACAAATTTTACCTTCTTATATTAACACCTACTCAATGTAAAAAACTAGATCAAGTGCTCTTGAATCTTCTTATATTTCTTTATGTCTGTGAAAAAAATAAACATGAAAGCCAACGATCAAAAATCTGCTCTCAGGAGGTGAAAAAATGCCCCCTAATATGGATGCCTACGAAAAGCTGGTCGTACAAGAAGACCAGCTCGTTAAGCGTGTCTGCACTTGCGAAGGGACCACCAACACGATCCTGTATGTGCTCTTCCAACGAGGAAAAACGATCAGTCTTTCAATCTGTCGATATATGGCGATGAGTATGATGTACAACTTTGTAAATATACCAGTATTAGAAGAAATCAATAAATCGAGAGTGTGTTGTTATTTGATTAGATAAGTACCTGAGAGCGATTCCCAAGAAATCGCTAGGCTTTCAAGCGAATTGGGCTATACATTGGATGTCTCTAAATTGCATCTTTAAAGTCTAAAGGGAAGGCTGAAGCGCTATCAGCTATTTCGCCCTATTTGTGATACGGTTCACCGCGTTGTCTGTAACGGCAAGTAACAATGCTTTTGTTTGGATCAGTGTAATGTCATTTGTGGTTGGTTCGATTATCCCGGCTGACGGCGTACAATACCTATGAGCCCAATATTCCTACCAACTTTTCAAATTCTCTTTCGATAATCTGCGGAAGGCTATCTTTGTTATTCTCAAATGTTGCTGCCCTACGGGCAAGTGCTTCTTTCGTAAAGTAAGTCTCCACATTGCAGTTATGCGCTTCAAAATATTCTTGGGTAACAATTTTAGTAAATGGAATAAAAAAGTCATTCGACCTACTGTACATAATGCCTTTGACTTTAAAAAGTCGTAGTAACTCTCTTAAGTTTTGATCATTACTTAGAAAAAAAGGAATGAAGTAACGTCCATGTCCGCCATTTATAAGCTGTCGCTCCATCATCCTAGGTACAGAGAAATCCCAGGCTATATTTTCAATAAATTGAAGCACCTTTTTAGGGTTCATTCCTTTATTGATTTTATTGAGAATTTTAACATCGTTTTGTGTAGTGAAATACTTATGAGCAATAACAAACTCTCTGTCAAAATACACACCAACAATATTAGTTAAAAACTCAAAGAGCTTCTGAACTTTCTTATGTACAGTTGTTTTTGATTCGAACTTAATTTGCATTACCCCTATTATGAATAGTACCATATACCTCTGTATTCTTAAGAAATAATCCATCCCTTCTTGTGCATAAGCAGAATTGAAAATTCCATTAAAGATTTGATCGGCTTGCAATTGTGCTTCATTTTCTGTAATCCCATATTGCAACTTTCCTGTTTTAATATATTCTTCTCTATTAATGCTCTTGAAAAGTTCGAGGCTGACCAAATTAAGGTATACCTTGGCCTTTTTATCCCTTTTGGTCTCTTCATCCTCACCTTCTATATTTACAAACGAATTCTTATAGTTTTCTATCATATAAAAAATATGATCATAATTAAAATTATTCCTGATTAGCAGGTCAATTGTGGTAAATATCTCATTATTTAAAGTCGAATAATCTCTACTTACAAAATTATGTATATAGCTAGCATAATTTGTATCCAGCATTATTGAGTAGTCAAGACCAAATATGGTGTCCTTTTCCCCGTTATTAAAGATTTCATTCAATAACTCGTCATCAATAAAGTATAGCTTGTCCGTCTCAAAGTAAGGAATGAAGTGGCTATCGATATTGTTGATTAATTTATTCAACTCAGTAGGATATACACTTTTGTGATAGTTATCTAAAGAGATAATTGATGACTTACCTTCCGTTGACTCCCCCATCATTACCCAAGCTTCAAAAACTTCACTTGCATTTGTCGCAATAGAAAGACTGTATAGTCCTTGTTTAATACGTTCATCTTCCATTCGGTTACGCTCCTCATTAACAGTTAGCCTAATGACTTTTAACAGGTAACAGATCATAAATGCCTACATTCGCTAAAATATTGACCTTTATTTATGATGTCCTCAAAATACTCTGCTGCCTTACAACTTTAATAACTCGTGCTTCACACTTTGAAAGGCATTTACCATTTCCTCAACAGAAATAAAGCGTTCATCAATATTTGCAGCCAAACCTTTTAAAAGAAATTCCTTAACCGCCTGGCTCTTCCCGTAGAGTCCATTTCCATGCTTCTTCCCACAAAACAAAAAGTTTACGACCTGAGTGAGAGCGTATATCTCATGCCTCACTTCGTAGTTTACGAATCCCACCTTTGTCAAGTCAGGATCGTTTAGTGAGCCTTTCACACTCGAATCTATACTCGTTAATGAGCTTTTTGGAATTTTTACTAGACCAAAATCAGCTATCTTGAGTACAGTCCACGTTTGATCGAAGTGATGAATCAGAATATTGTGGTAGCTAATGTCTCGGTGCAATATTTCCTTCTCATGGATGTAGATGAAAGCGTTGAAAAGCTGACCAATAAGCTTAAGCCGATCTTGCATATCCAACTTAGTGTTATTGTCGCGAATGTAATCAGCAAGCGTTCCTCCATTAGCATACTCAAGGGTATGCTCATGCTTCTCATCGTTGTAGTTATAGGCTTCAATAATGTAAGGCGAATTAAATTTACGTGTAGTCTCGTACTCATTCTTAAATCTCTGTAATTCCTTGGCCGTTAAATTAGTTTTGGCACGCTTTAGGGCAAACCAACGATTATAATACGGGTCTTTGTATTTAAATACCTGAGCATATGACCCACCGCCGATTAGCTTGGTTTGAAAGACTTCTTTATTGAATAAACGCTTAACTTCGACGACGTTCATCATTATAAATATAGCTCGATGCTCAATCAGTTCAATCATTGGAAAATCAGAGGGAATAGTGCTGCCCCCGCTCTTACTCAAAAAGGCACTACATCTACCTATTAACTCCACATAATATGGATCCAAATCAAAGGCAATCGGTGAATTCTTCAAATTTGTCTGAAGCTTCTGAAAAGCTTCAATCACATCAATTAATTCCCGGCTAGGGTCTGCATTGAAATGTCCACCATATCCAGGTGAAAGCTTCTGATTCATGAAGGAAAATAAATTATTTAACATGGCATGAAACAGTGGGAAAACTTGTTTAAGGTCATCATTCTTAATGTTTTCATAGTAGTCATCATATAATGCAGATGCATCTTTCATGTTAGAGAACTGGGCATTGATCTTTCGGGTTTGTACACGTAAATACTCGTCAATTTCATGCACAGGAACAGCCATATCTACCCCCTAGCTAAAGTCGTATAAAAGCAACTAGTGTCAAACATCCTCATTTTACCATATCTAATTAACAGAGGTTACTTCTTTGATTACCTATAACCACGTCGTAACAAAAAACTTGCCGTTACTTATGGTACGGTTCACCCCGATTAATCTTCACCGCTCGGTAAATCTGTTCCACCAGCACCAATCGCATCAGCTGGTGAGGCAGGGTCATTCTTCCGAAGCTCAGCTTCTGCTGGGCGCGGCGGAGGACTTCGTCAGAGAGACCATGACTGCCGCCAATGACGAAGACAACATGGCTTGTACCGTAGGTGCCGAGCTTGTCCAATTCCTCTGCGAGTTCTTCCGAGCTCCACAGTTTGCCGTCGATGGCGAGTACAATGACGTGTGCTTCGCTTTTCACATGAGCAAGGATGCGCTCTCCCTCTCGCTCCTTGACCTGTCGAACCTCCGCTTCACTTAATGTATCAGGAGCCTTTTCGTCCGCTACTTCGATCATTTGGAACTTGATGTATGGCCCTAGCCGTTTGGCATATTCCTGAATGCCCATGACCAAATACTTCTCTTTTAACTTGCCAACACCTATAAGCTGAATAAACAAATTCCATACCCCTATCTATGTCGAATGATAATGTAAAATCGTATTTATGATCCCTAACTTAAAAACATACCTGTAACATAGTTATTTTAGCACCTGAAACGCCTCTTACCTATTTATTTCCTCTCTGTTACGAGCCTATCCCCTGTTTAGAACATAGCGGATCATTCATTTACGCTCTTCACAATGGAATGCTCTCAGTTCCGTATTCCTCAAGACACTGTATTAGCATCTGTCGATATTGGCTGATTTGTTCCGCTGTCGCTGACTCCCGTAATGATTCCAACAATGCTGTACATTTCTTAAATTGACCATCATTGCCCGACTGATCAGCTAGTTGCATCGCCTGCACAGTAAGCCCCACTGCGTCCTGTAATCTGCCGCACTTCCGATAGTACAAAGCCAAGCGATAGCAGTAACTATAATAGTAGGATACGTTCTCTGCGTCTTCATAACTCTCGAATTCATCAATCTGCTCTGCAAACGTATGTAAAATATCTCCTACATCCAAATGATACATAAGCGCTGCCTGTAATATGGTATTCAGCCCCGGTAATATTTCCTCTAGATTATCCTGCAAAAAGGCTACGTATTCCTCGATCAGCTCTATATTTCCAGACAAAATATCTACTGCATATAAATTAGTTTTGGCTAAAAACCTGAACTCCTCAACAACATGATTTTCTTCTTCCTTTAAATCCTCCATCCATCCCAGCTCAGCATACTTATAGATACACTCCCTTGCCTGCTCATATGTACCCTGGTTCTGGTGAGCCATTCCACTCATCAGGTGACTGAATCCAAAATAATATACCAACGGACGTTCTAAATTGACATGCGGGATGAGCAATTTCATTGCTTTATGATACTGTCGTTCTTCATAGATACGCTGTACACATTGGTACAAAATATCTGCCGTCTCCATCACCTTCTTCCAATTTCCAAAAGCCACGGCCATCTCTAACATTTCAACAATGATGTCCGGTTTGAGCGATTTCAGGATAGAAGTTCGCAAAGAGGGTTCCTCCTTTAAAATGATTAGGATAAAAAGCACTCGCTCTTAATATATTCCTTTGTGAAACTCCAAATAAGTAGTACAATAAATTAACTTAATCGCAGTTTTTTCAATAAATTTTACCGCCTTTATGTCTCTGCTAATTACATCGATACTCTCCTAACCTTTAGGAGAGGTGGCTAATATGACAAAATTACGGAATTCAGTTGGAGAAAGAATTAGAGCAATTCGGAAGGCTAAGGGATTAACACAGCAACAACTTGCGGAACTTTCAGGATTAGATGATGCATATATCGGATCAGTAGAGCGTGGCGAAAGAAACTTTTCGATTGATACCTTGGAAAAGATTTTAATCGGATTGAATGTCTCTGCTTACTCTTTGTTTTACAATTCCGATAATTATATTGACTCTATACAGATGAAAATAATAGATAATTATAGTTCAATTATTAGCGAACTAAGCCCTAAACAGGTCCAAAACTTAAATAACATCATCAGTGAATTTAGAAATGCATTTAAGTGAAATTTATTTTGAAATAAATATATTAATAGTGGACTTATTTTCATCTTAAAATAAAAACCGATAGGTAATGCTATCGTCTGACGATTCTTTGTATTCACTTACAAATAAAAATGAAAATTCTCAATATTTTCGAGAAGATGGGTGCGGTAAAAATGCAAGATGTAAATCTTCATATTTTCAAGAAAAATACAGATGCTCATTATACTCACCGTGGGTTCTTATTTCAGTATGCACTTACGCTTGAATTATGGCTCACCAACTATCTTAGTAAAAATGACATAATAATTTATTGCGAAGTCGAAGATGATATTAAAACAATAGATATTCAATCTTCTAGCACTAATTATAAACAAGCAAAGTGTTATTCTAATTCATTGTCACTAAGTGATAAGGGAGTCCAGAAATCCTTATACAATTTTTTCCTATTATATTTACAATCAGGAGAAGTTTATTTTGATTTTATTTCTTCTTCTAAACCCTCTAGTAGAGACAAACTACTGAATGAATGGATGAAAAATATGGGTAGCCTGTCTCAAGATTTACTTCTTAATTGTGAAGAGTATATTTATACTACAATTGGCCTGATTCTAAAAGAAGAATCAGAGAAAGCGCTTTTGAGAATTCATACAAATTCTGAAGTGAAAATTGAACTTAAAAACTCATATCAAAAAATCAAATTTTTATTAGATCAATCCGAAGTCCGCAAATCCTTTATAGAACGAATATCCTGGACTTTTATGGAGCTAGACCCTCAAGAGAGTGTAATCAATATAATAGCCAGTACTAAAACACACATTTCCAAACTTGAAAGAAAATTACCTACCCAACTACTTTATAGCAGACTTCTCACTGAGGTAGTTATGAAGTCTGCAAACCCTGATCCAAAAGCTAGATACTTGGACAATAATTTATTTGGTGAAATTCTGGAAGAAACTATAATGGAGATGCATTCTAATACTAATTCAGAACTGATCGAATTAATTGGTAAGTTTACATATGATTTGAATAGTATAAAAGTGGATGTATCTGATATTGACAATAAGGTAAACTATCATCTAGAGGAATATGGTATTAAGAGGCTTCATTCCGAATTTATTGAATATTCAAAAAATAAATTAAAAGAGTTTTCTGAACCTATTTTTAACGAAAACTTTAACTTATTTGATATTTTCGTTTTACCTGAACACAAAAGTTATGAATTCAAAGGCGAGTTTAAAGATCTAGAGGAGGATCTAGGTATTAAATTCAAATCAAAAAAGAAGCTTAAAGACATATCAGTAACCGAGTTATTTATTACTGAAACGATCATGGATGAAACAAAGAAGCCGATTTTTGTACATGGGGATCCTGGCGTAGGTAAAAGCACTTTCTCTAAATTTTTATTCTCCACTTTTATCGAAAAAAAACCAGATATAATAACAATTCATATTGATTTGAAGAGATTTAAATTTGTGAATAATTTCAAGATAGCTATCAAGCAGGAGTTTGAAGAGATTTTGCCTTCCTTCAAACTAATCCATTTAAAGAAATCTCGATTCTTAATCATTTTAGATGGTTTTGATGAACTACACCTAATTAGTGATGGACAAATGGATGATTTTTTAATGTCATTAAATGATTTTCAAAGGGATTATAGCAATGTGAACATTGTCTTAACAGGAAGAACAATTGTTTTTCAAGAATACTTAACATTGATCCCCAAGGGGTCTATTATAGTAGAAATTAAACACTTTTCACCACTTATGATTATAGAATGGGTTAAAAAGTGGTCAAAACTTAAAAATTATAATAAAGAGCTATCTACTGAAATAATAAACATAAATAAACATATGGATTATTACAGATTTAATAATGAGGATGATGATTCTTTAAGTAATAATAAGACTAGTATCAGTAATGTTGAAGAAGACCTCTTAGTAAGCTTACCTCTGTTTCTCTATCTTATTTGTACAATGCTATATGAAGATAATGATTTAAATCTAGAAGAATTAAATCAACTTGAAAAGTGGCAATTTTATAAGAGACTAATGGACTGGACATGTGCTACATCTAAATTCGATAATTCATTTAATCCGTTTCAAAAGCATATGGATTTTGAAGCCCTCTCAGAATATAAAAGAACATTTAACAAAAATATTTCTTTGTCTATGTACAAATCCAATAAATTCCATATAACAAATCGAGATATCCAGAACAGAGGATTACTACCTAAGTTTTTTGAATCTCTAATTTTAAACAGCGAAAATTTAATTAGTTCATTTATTGTCTTAAACTACATGAAGATTAACCACGAGACTGATATCAATGAAACTGCTTTTGAGTTTGTTCATAAAAGTTTTTATGAATATTTAGCCGCAGAAGCCTTGCTTGATATATTACTTTCTTTAGCAAATATTAATGAACAAGACGAAAGTTTGAAGGCTCACTTTTATACCAGCTTCTCAGGATTCAAGTTATCCAATGAAATTTTACAGTCTTTCTTGATACCAATGCTCGGTTCAATTGAATCAGAGAAGTTAAGATTAATCTATAACAACTTGAATCATCTATACAATAACTATGTGAAAAATCATCAATTTTTAAATGAGGAAAACACTGCATTTCTAAAAAAATTTTTCCTCCAATATCCAGGAAAAGCAGATAATAAAATAACGTTAGAATCTAATGTACTTTTCTCCCTTCTTAGACTGTTACCGTCTATTGCCAAATTATTAGGATTAACATTTAAAGTTAATTTATCTGACTTATCTAATCAACTTCGGAAAGTTGTACAATTCTCTAATGATGTATTCACTGTAGATGAACTACGATTTGACTTGGTTGATTTACAAAATTCAGAAATAACTAATGTTAGTTTAGTGAAAATAGAGTTAGAAAGTTCCAACTTGTCAAATTCTATTATTAAATTTTCAGATCTATCTTTTTCAAATTTGAATAGTGCACTTCTTTCTAGTATAAATATCCAATATAGTGACTTTGAAGGGGCCAACTTTGATTTTGCAGAACTGAAGTACGCAAATATAAGCGAAACAAACATGATAGATACAAGTTTTGTTGGAGCGACCCTAACAAAAATTAAATTATATAACTCTGATCTAACAAATTCAGCATTGGATCATAGTTATTTAAGTAATTCAGAACTTATTCAATGTGACTTAAGCGACGCTGTAATGGACGATTCTCATATTGAGGACACTATAATGATTTATGTCAATCTATCAGGGGCAAGCATGCAAAATAGTGTGTTCATTAATGTCAATTTATCGAACTCATTCTTATCATATTCTCAATTATGTAGATCAAAGCTCCAACACTCAAAACTTACATCATGTGACCTACGATTTGCTGATTTATATGGGGCCGATTTGAGCAACGTAGATCTGTCAAATGCAGACCTTTCAAATGTTGATCTCACAGATGCGAATCTTGAGAATGCAATACTGACTGGTGCTAACCTTACAAACTCAACTTTGTCTAATACCAATCTAAGAGGATGTAATTTGACTGGATGTATTTTTAACAAAGTTACTATAGAGAATGTAGACTTCTCATACTCGATATTGGATTCTACTGATCTAACAACATCTCAACTTAATAACTGTATTTTTTATAAAACTAGTATGAGATATACAAGAATTAGCACTCAAGATTTTTCGAATATATCAAACATGAAATGCGTAGATTTTTCTTTTAGTACAATCTCTTTCTCGAATTTCAATAATGTAAATTTAGAGGGTAGCGATTTAAGCAATACAAAAATCTATTCATGTTTATTTGAGAGTGCAAACTTTAACAATTGCAAATTTCATGCTACTAAATTGAAATGTTGTAAAATGCCATTAACCACATTTTTGAATTCAAAAGTTATAAGTACTAACTTTATTTTCTCCGAATTATTCGAAGCTAATTTTGGAAACACCGTACTTCAAAATGTACGGTTTAAAAAAACAAACTTGTCCTTTTCAAACATATACAATCGAAAAAAAGATGATAACTTCCTCAATGTACAATACCTATAAATTAATCTCTATTGGCGGGATAGTTCAAAACAACATTAGAATGCTAGTAGCATGCATAGACACCTCTAGCATTCTAAGAATTTCAGACTCTAATCTTTACGGTTCATAGCTATTAATTTTACCGCCGAAAAATCTGCTTTACCAGCAACAGCCGCATCGTTTGATAGCGCTAGTTCATCTTTCCAAAGCATAGCTTCTATTGATTACATTTAATCTCATTATCCACTAGCCCGTGGCTGCCACCGATGACGAACACCACATGGCTGCTTTCTTAGGCGCCGGAGCAATAGTATTCACTTGCAAACCCCTATTATACCCACATTTCCCCATACAAGGTGAGTGCTATACCTCTAGCTTAATGTATCCCAAAATCCGTTTGCCTTCCTTATCCTTAATGATCTTCACCTCAGCATTACTTAGGGTATCTGGTGTCTTTCATCAGAATTATTATGATTTAAAGCTCGAGATAAGGCATAAGACGTTTTGCATATTCTGCAATCCCTTGTACCAAATACTTTTCTTTTAATTGTCAGTCCAATAATCTGAATAAGCATACTTCCTCATTAGTCCCGCTCTAAGTGTAAACAATATAACTCCCATACCTCCGATTGTCCAAAAAGATAATGAAACTCATACAATCTGTTACACTATTTTCTATGTAACCCCCTCATGATCCAATGTCTACCTACAAAAAGCAAACTAAAAAAAAGAGCACCTAATAGGTGCTCCAGCTCATCTCCATCTTTTTACAGCTATACGCATACTCAAGCGTACAACATAAAAAAGCTCACTTCATGTCCTAGTTGCTTCAAATAATTGTAGATCTGTGAGCGGTGATGGAATACATGGGTCACGGTCTCAATCTGCCATTGAACCTGTAGATGCCCATGCTCCATATAAAAGGCCTTCGTCGAACGGTTCAGATAATCTTCTTCGCTAAGCGAAAGAATGTAAGTCTTATAAGCCTCGAAGTTTTCCCTGAAAGCCGCAGCCAAGCGCTCGGGATCTTCCACCCCGGACAGGCTGGTTTCAATCTCTCCTACTTCACCCTCGGACTTCTCCTGCATGATCGCAAGATCCGAAGCAGGAATAAGAACAAAGTGATGTACTAACTCCAGCAGCGAGCGGAAATTGTCCTGTGGACGAAAGCTCCAATCCTCTGGACGTATTTTACGGATCAAGGCTTCCCCCGTCCGTACTCCGGTCTCCAGCTCATTCAGTAAATGACCTCGAACTTGCAGCGTTCCACTCATATTCTCATCTCTCCTTTACCATTCTTATTCATATTTTGAGTATAGCCGAAGCCTCTGGGCGTGTATTGTAAAAATCGGACAACTTCCGTAAATCCTTAGCCGCAGTAAGCGGAGAATCTCCATAAAACCTGCGAAAATCGCGGATTAAATGCGCCTGATCGAAAAAGCTGTGCTTCAATGCCAGCTCCGTCCAATCCAGACTCCCGCCGCTTTGGATACTGTGTAGAACGCTCTGGAAGCGGACGACTTCACTGAACTTTTTGGGGCTGATCCCGATCCATTGCCCGAATTTGCGGTTAAGCTGTCTTTCACTGATCGCCTCACGCTCCGCAAGCTCCTTGACCCCCACTCTCCCACCGCTCACAAAGATGCGATGCAGCAGGTTTTTCATCAGGTCGCAATCGTTCGTGCGTTGGCGAAACAGAAGCTGGTTAAGATACTCATCCATTATGCGCACCCGTTCATTGAAATTCTGCGCTTCCATAATGCGCTCACCTATGACGGCGATGCTTTCGGGCCAGAGATCTTCCAAGCGATAATTACCGCCTGTAAACAAGTGAGTCGGCATCCCGTGAAAATAATGCGCACCACCCGGAAAAAAACGCACCGCAAAAATACGTGTCTCGGACCCTACTTGTCTGGTAGACACGAACGGATTCGTAAATGTCCCGCAGTACGAGAGTTCCTGACGCTTACTCACCGAGTCGTATTCTAATAGAATATCCGTACAGCCGTCAGGTAATACCCGCTCCATGGTTTCTTCCTGCGGCAGGCTTAACGAAGCGGTGTCTTCGTACGAAGCTGCTAGATTCCCCTCTACCACCCTATTAGCCGGACCGGACTCCCAATAGCAAGCTACATAAGCTCTCAGCGCGGCAGAGGGCTTTTGTTCGATATAATACGTGGACAGATCACTTCCATTGACTTGAAGGGGACGAAATAGTGAATGCAGCAAAGGGTCCATCCATCGTTCACTCCTGTCTCAGCACGTGGTGGGAATAAATATAGCTCTATGTATGGGGTGTTTTTGCAATAAATCCTGGTATACAAAAAGGACGTTTCTGCCCGAAACGCCCGTGCTTGTTTTTTAGACGACCAAAAACTCTGCTTTCTTCTCACATTCCTTGCACTTCACTGGAGGGTCCCAATCCGAAAATTTCGTTTCCTTGAGATCGACGACATCCGGTGCATCCTCGTATTCATCGACGAACATATCAATTGCCAGTTCCACATGCTCTTTACATACCACGTACATTCCAGTTGCATCCCTTTCCGTTTGAAGCTCTCCGTGTTGTAGGTGTGTCAAAACTGCCTTCTTTTGTTCTACCACACTTGACGCGGAAAGGAAAGGGCTTGCCTACTATCCCTGACGTTTGGTCTTAAAAATGAGGAAATTACTGACGTTCAGGTCTTCACGGAAATGGGGAAATTTCTCCAGCATGTCAGCAGACGGCTTCGGTTCGATCATTCCATCCAACAACAAACCCGCCACAACAATGGTCTGTACATAGCTGCCCAGCGTACGGTGAAAATACAAAAGCTTTTCCTCCTGATCATAAGGAATCGCTTGCTCCAGAGGGCCTTCGTTGAAATATTGATCCACTTTCCAATACAGCTTTTTCCCTGTCTCATCCTTCACCCATCCACTCTGCGGCGTCAGAAAGCACGGATGCAGAATAGAAAAAATAAAGTTACCTCCCGGAACTAATAACCGCCGCATTTCGGCAATCGCCCGCTCATAATGAGCCAAGTCCTGAATGACCATATTGGACACGATCAGATCAAAGCTCTGGTCCCCGAACATCTCCAGCTTTTCCAGATTGCCATGGTGATATGTAATTCCCAACGTTGACGGCGTTCGCTCTTTGGCTAGCCTCAGCATCTCTGTCGAGTAATCGACAGCCTCTACCAAAGCACCCGCCCTGGCCATTTTCCGGCTTAGATAGCCTTCGCCACAGCCGGCATCCAGCACTTTTTTGCCCTCAAGGGGTTCCATACAAGCTTGCAATGCCGGATTCAGCAGGACTTCGCGAGACCGATCCCCTTCCTCCGTGTACTTGGCCGTAAAGTTTTCTGCATGCATATCCCAGCGTCGAATGGCCTCTTCCGTGTCCCACTTATTCATATTCATCTCCTTCTTTCTTTTGTATTTACAAATCCGATGCTATACTACAATCCACGTAGGGCCATAGATTCTACACTCATTTCTGTATTTTTTCAATAATAACGCTTACAAATTTAAAATATCTAATTAACACATGATTTTTATATAAATTATACAGGTATTCCATATTCAAATAGTGTGGTAGTGTTTATTAGAAAGCGCTTTCAAAAATAACTTTGTAAAGGGGCCTGTTATGTTAAAACGAAGACCCGTTTCATTACTGTCGTTGACGCTTGCCATCACCCTATTATTATCTACGTTCGCATCCGTTGCCGCTGCTGCCGAATCTGACGGACAAGCACCGCAAGCTGCGGCTGCGAGCAGCCTGCAATCGTATGTGGAAGCCATGCAGCCTGGATGGAATTTGGGAAATTCTCTGGATGCTGTCGGGGCAGATGAGACAGCCTGGGGTAATCCGCGCATTACTCAGGCGTTGATTCAGCAAATTGCTGCCCAAGGGTACAAAAGCATACGCATCCCCGTCACCTGGGATAAGCACATTGGAGCCGCACCAACCTATACCGTTGAGTCCGCCTACATGAACCGTGTGGAAGAGGTTGTTCGCTGGGCACTGGACGTCAATCTGTACGTCATGATCAATGTCCATCATGATTCTTGGACGTGGGTAAGCAGTATGGAACCCAAACATGATGAGGTGCTGGCTCGCTATAACGCATTATGGACACAAATTGCCCCGCGCTTTAAAGATCAGCCTAACAAGCTAATGTTTGAAAGCATTAACGAACCTCGTTTCTCCGAAGGAGGGACTACGGATGAAGCGAAAATGAACCAGATGCTCCAGGAACTGAATATATCCTTCCACAAAATTGTCCGTGCTTCTGGCGGTAAAAATGCCACTCGTCCCCTTGTTCTGCCTGGTTTGGACACCGCACCTGCTCAGACCAAAATCAATGAGCTGTACAACACGATAACCAAGCTGAACGATCCCAACCTGATTGCCACCGTCCACTATTATGGTTATTGGCCTTTCAGTGTAAATATTGCAGGCCATACTACTTTTGATAAAGATACTAAAAACGATATCATCCAAACCTTTGATAACGTCTATAACACCTTTGTAGCCAAGGGGATTCCGGTCATTGTCGGTGAATATGGCCTGCTCGGCTTCGATAAACATACAGGCGTGATTGAACAGGGCGAAAAGCTAAAATTCTTCGAGTTCCTGACCTACTACATGAAGGAGAAGAAAATAACAGGCATACTCTGGGATAACGGCCAGCATTTTAATCGCACAACGTACAAATGGTCTGATCCCGAACTCTTTAATGTTATTAAAGCCAGCCTAAAAGGGCGTTCCTCCAATGCAGACCGTGACCTCATTCACTTGAAGAAAGGCACCTCTGCTCAGGACACCAAAGTCACCTTAAACCTGAACGGCAATCAGCTGAACACACTCAGTGCTAACAGCAAGCAACTGAAACAGGGCACCGACTATACGCTGAGCGGAGATACATTAACGTTCAAGGCCAGCTTGCTCACCAGCCTGACCACCTCCGGTAAATATGGGGAGAATGCCGCCATTACCGCTAAGTTTAACAAGGGGGCAGACTGGAATTTTAGAGTCGTCGTGTATGATACCCCAAAATTAAGTGCTGTCGAAGGGACTACTCAAGCCTTTACCATTCCAACAGACTTCCGTGGTAGCCAGCTTGCCACGATGGAAGCCGTGTATACGAATGGTGGTAACGCCGGTCCACAGGATTGGACACCCTATAAAGAATTTGGCAATACCTTTTCCCCTGCCTATGATGCCAATGGGATCAAGCTATTGCCTGAATTTTTTAATAGTGTAAAAGATGGTGAAGTCACGCTAAAGTTCCACTTCTGGAGCGGCGATGTGGTGACATACAAAATCACTAAGAGCGGAACCCGTGTAACGGGAACGACATCTTAATCTAAGGCGCAGCAGAAGATCGAAAAAGGCGTTCCCGGAACTAAGCCGGTGAACGCCTTTTTATAGTTAAGCCTATAATCATACCTTAGCCTTCCGGCTTATCTGTTAATTTTAACGTCATCGTTTCTTCCTTGCCTGCCCGGTAAAAAGTAACTTTCAGCTCATCGCCAATTTTCTTGTTATCGTACAAGTAGCGACGCAAATCAAGCGTAGAGTTAATCGGTTCGCTATCAAACGCTGTAATGACATCGTTCAGCTTCAAGCCAGCCTCTTTGGCAGGACCGTGGGCTTCCAGAACGACTGCTCCATTCTTCACGCTGTCCGGCAGCTTGAGCTCCTTGCGCTGAGTTTCATCCAGCGGTGCATATTCATTATTGAGATCGACCGTGTATACCCCCAGATAAGGGCGGGTGATCTTGCCGTCCTCAACCAGTTCATTCACCGTTTTCATTACCTCATTGGCGGGAATAGCGAAACCAAGTCCCTCAACACCAGTATCAGCGATTTTCATCGTATTGATGCCAATCACACGTCCGTCCAGATCGACCAGCGCGCCGCCGCTGTTTCCCTCATTAATCGCCGCATCGGTCTGGATGACATGCTGCTCCCAGTCATATACCCCATCCTGATTAATGGAAATCGGAATGATGCGATTCGTATAGCTTACTATACCGGAGGTAAGCGTATCTCCCAAGCCAAGCGGGTTGCCAATAGCAATGACCGTTTCACCCAGACGAAGTTTGCTGGAGTCGCCGATATCCGCTACTGTGCTAATGCCTTTATCGTCAACTGCCAGTACCGCGATATCACTAATGCGATCCTTCCCGATCAGCTTTGCCTCTTTTCTGACACCGTCTACCGTTACAATATCCAGATCATCCGATCCTTCGACCACATGGTTATTCGTCATAATGAAGGCTTTGCCCGAACTCACTCGGAAAATGACACCCGATCCAAGCGCGGATTGTTCCGTACTTTTACCCTCTTCATCTTTCAGATTCACGATGCTAACGACGGCTGGGCGCACTTTGGCTGCCGCCTGCACAATCCGGTCATACGGGTCACCCGCTGCTTGCCGCAAGGGATAGTGACTGGCTCCGCTTACCGCTGTAGTGGAGGGCAGACCTGTAATAAAACTGAACAGAAGCACGGCAATCACTGCACTGACTGCACCGCTAATGACAGCAGCTTGCACCGGACTTACTCCACGCTTCCTGTGTGGCCAACGTCCCCGTCCTCCACGGCGTGCCTTAAATGCCATTTTTTTAGCCGCACGTGTGGATACCTTCGTTGAATAAAAATCGTCCTCAAACAAGCCCATGCTAATCCTCTCCCCTTCGTTGTCATGCACCGACACTCACTAAAAAATTAGGGCTATTCGGGCTTGCGCCAACCTATGCTACAGAGAACCTGCTCCGTTGAACATCTCAAATGGATTGAATATCCCTTATCATCGGAATCCAGCAACCAATCGTTCCGGCCTACTTATTAATCACCACAAATGGTGCCTTCCTAAGCAACCGAATCTCATAAATTAGCATACACGCCGAATCTGACTCCGAATAGAGGAAAAAAGAGGAATGATTTCCAAACCAATGGACTACAATAGTAACAAGTCTTCTATTCTATTACAAAATGATCGTCTCATAGAGACGTTCTGGCCTGTTCCCGTCCGCTTAAAGCTGCCTATACTTTCGATGAGAGCCTTCCTTCAGAAAGCTTTCCGTTGTTAGCTTTATTGTATCACAGCACTTAGCAAAACCACAGGCAGAACCAAGCTCATTGCACGCCATTTCTAAAATATTTTTTAGGAGGAATATATGATGAATTCACATCGTTCGGCTATGGATGAAGTTCGCATGGCTGCCAAGCTGGCGGATTTGAAAGACGAGCATTACCGCAATACACTGGCGCTAAGTACATTGATTGAACTACTGGTGGACAAAGGCGTAGTGACCCGTGAAGAGGTAGAACGCAAAGCCGCCGAGCTGGACAGCTTTATGGCTCACTTACCTTATCCCAAGGTGTAGGACGATCATAGTACGTATCACACAGTCGAAATTCACTATCCTTGTAAAAACAGCCGCGGTCTTCCATCGCCCCGCGTACAGTCAGCTTCGCGAGTTCCATCATATTGTGGTCGCGGCTCAAATGTGCCAAATACGTTCGCTTCGTCCGTCCTGTCAGCAGCTCGCTAAGAATCGCGCCCGCCATCTCATTAGATAAATGACCGATATCGCTGAGAATACGGCGCTTGATGTTCCACGGATAACGACCCATACGTAGCATTTCCACATCATGATTAGACTCCAGCACCAATACATCCGCATCTGATATCGCCTGTTTCACTTTGTCGCTGACATAGCCAAGATCGGTCGCTACACTCAGCTTCTCCGCCCCATCATAAAAGCTATATCCTACAGGCTCGGCCGCATCATGGGATATACCAAAAGACTCCACGCGTAATGACTCAAATTCTCGCGTTGCGCCTGTCTCCAATATTCTACGGTTATCGTCTGCAATTTGCCCAACAGCATTGCTGATGGCAAACCATGTCTTCTCGTTAGCATATATAGGTAAATTATATTTACGCGCCATGGCGCCTAGTCCTTTAACATGATCGGAATGCTCATGCGTGACCAAAATACCATCCAACTCTTCTCCGCTCAGCTCGCGTTCTTTCAGCAATTCGTCAATACGCTTCGCGCTGAGACCCGCATCGATGAGCAATGTCGTGTCTTCGTTCCGCACAACGGTAGCGTTGCCGGTCGAACCGCTCGACAGCACGGTAAATGAAATCCCCATATCTGTTCAAGACCCTTCTGTATGTTCTGTCTTTGGACTAATGACATCTCCGTTCATCTGCACATAATACACACCTTTTCCGTTGTCCAGCATAAACCGCCACACGGGGGCAGCCACCTGACTATCGGAGTTAAAGGTCTGTCCGTAATAACCGAGCCGGATATCCTTCACAATCGTATCACGCGGCAAATAGCCGTCGATCAGCCTTGCCAGTGCTTTGGACGCAGGCAGCAT
Organism: Paenibacillus peoriae; assembly: GCF_022531965.1. Classification (GTDB taxonomy): domain Bacteria; phylum Bacillota; class Bacilli; order Paenibacillales; family Paenibacillaceae; genus Paenibacillus; species Paenibacillus polymyxa_D. Next base: position 5,791,855 of record NZ_CP092831.1, read on the forward strand.
TTTCTTTGCCTCATCCGAAGGCTGGAGCTCGACCTTAATTTTGCGATACCCTGTAATCTTTTGATTGCTGTAAAACAGAGCCAGCTTCACATTAAATAACGGCCATTTGCCCTGAACCAGCGGATGAAGTACAAAAGCATCTGCTTGTCCGGATGCCAATTCCTCCTGAACATCCAGCGGATCGTACTGAAAGTTATCGATATCCTTGATTTGTGGCTCCAATGCCTCCACTAGCGCATCATGGGTGAATACCAGTTTGCTATCCACTGGCTTCACCAGCTGCACACGATCATCCTTTTCTCCACTATGAACGTATGTGTAAGAGAGTTTAGGCAGCTGCGGGGTATCGCCGGGAATCGGAGCCAGCACCTGAATGCTTTTCTCTTCCATTAAACGCTGCGTATTTTCATCCAATGAAGTAAAATCCAGACTCGGCCCTGCCGTTTCCTGCGCATCATGCCACAATTGGTAACCCAATACCACATTGAGCAGCAAAAATGTACAGATCAATACGTTCTTGGCGCGGCTCCAATCCATTCCCGTTCCCCCTTCCTGTCACCTCTTTGTCTCCCGGTCTGGCTTCGTTTGTGTTGTGTTGGATGCTGTCGTTACAGGAACAGCAAGAATTTCTGCAACAGAACCGTCACCGAACGTAACGCGCCATTCAGGAGCAAGCTTCAATCCATCATTGGTCAGCTCCGGTTGATATACGGGAGTCAGATCTCGAATCGTCTTCCCTTTGCCTACAGTCTCCAGTCGCTTCTTCAAGGGCTCGCCGCCCGGCAGCATAACCTTCTTCGAGGATTGCTCTCCTCCCTTGAGATACAGCAACGAACGTTCATAGACAGAAGCCGTTTCCTGCTGGATTTGCAGCGAAATCGTACCAAAGCGGAACGATGGTGTGTCGAGCACTGGATAAGCACCATAATACTGCTGAAACATCACAGATGTACGATTTTCATCACTGCTTCTCAATTTCAGCTGATACGAAGCATCCCAACCGCCATGCTGATTCACGAAATCAACTGCGGCCAGCACATCCCTAATCGGGCTGCTTCCACCCGCTCCTGGCGCACTCGGATCGGTATAGCTCATCCAACGTTGCTCCTGCTTGATTTGCAGACTACGTTTGCTATCCGTATAAATTTGGGAGCCGTCCTTCTCCTGAATATTACGCGTAATCCCCGGATCGAAAAACAAATTCCGCTGCATTTGCTCTGTCGTAAACAATCCAGCATACACTACAGGCTGCGTAGTTTCCAGATCATCCACGGGAATGTAGTACTGATTATTTACCAGCTCGTACAACGGGGCATTTTTACCGAAATTCACATGCTGGCGGATGTCCTCTACTGTCATATCGAACTGGTTCGCCTCATACACCACATCGCCTCTGGCACTGAAAAAGAGCGCGTGTGGCTTGGCATTCTTTTCGTCTATATAGATCCAAATGCGGTTAATCGTCTCTCCCTGAAACACCGAATCCGGCGTCAGACGCATAACCCGCTCCAGTAATGAAACCGGGACTCCGCCTGAAAAGGATAATTCGATGCCTTCGTTTTCGCTGCGAATCTGTGCCCAGTCCGCCGATTGAATACTTCGACGTTGAAAGTTGTTAAAGCTTCGGCTTTCCAGCCGTGTATAAATTAAATCGTAAAAAGTAACACCCGGATAAAAAACGGTATGCTTCTTCTCACCTTGGTGAATTAGCATTTTATCAGGAAACACGAGGTTCTCAATCTTTTCCTCCTGCCCCATGCTTTCGGTTTTGACATAGTTCGTTTCTGAAGTGAGTACAGAATCACTGCCTGGAAGGCGGTAAATTAAAAAATAAGTCTGTACCAGGCTGGAAGCAACCAGCAAAATAAGCGTCCAGGACTTCAAACGTTCCTTCACTGTGCTTCCCTCCCTTCACTCGACATGGGTAGCGTAAAGGTCGTACAGGTTCCCTGACCGTATTCCGACTCCAGAAAAATCTGGCCCCCATGCGCCTTTACAATTTCCCGGGCAATCGACAGTCCCAGTCCCGTGCCGCCCATATTGCGCGATCTCGCCTTGTCTACACGATAAAACCGTTCAAAAATCCGGTCCAAGTCTTTTTTGGGAATACCAATTCCGGTGTCTTGTACCGAAATGGACAGCATTCCCTCACTGTTGCGGCGAGCTTCGATCCGAATACTTCCGCCATCTGGCGTATATTTCAGCGCATTGGACATCAGGTTGTCCAGCACCTGCTCAATTTGGTCCCGGTCGATCACGACTTTACCGATTCCCTGCTCTACGAACATCCCTGAGCGAATGTGTTTTTGCTTCATTTGAAAAGAAAACCGATCTGCGACTTCGTCCAGCATCTCCATCACATCGGCAGGTTGCATCCGCAAAGGCGCCTCATTGGAATCAAGCCGTGACAGATGCAGCAAATCCGTAACCAACCGGATCATACGCTCTGTCTCGTTGCGGATCACGCCCACAAAACGCTCTGCGAGCTGCGGTTCAGCCATCGCGCCGTCATCCAGCGCTTCAGCGTAGCTGCGGATGGTCGTCAACGGAGTGCGCAGCTCATGGGATACATTCGCTACGAATTCCCGCCGTGTCGTCTCCATCTCCTCCTGCTCCGTCACGTCCTGGAGCACGGCAATCGTCCCCGTAATGCCAATTTCCCGCCGATGAATCGGCGTGAATGTCACACGGATGACGATGGGTTCATCCTGACCAGCTGGCTCCAGCTGCAAGAGCGTGGAGGCCGAAGAACCGCTATACAGGGCCTCGGTTTCCTCCGGGTCGATCCCCAGCAGTACCGCGATATGCCTGCCGGTCATTTCGTTCTCGTTCACGCCCAGCATGGCGCTGGCCCGACGGTTGACCAGAATGACCCGGCCATTGTCATCAGTAGCGACCACACCGTCGCTCATATTGGTCAAGATGGAGGAGAGCTTCTCCTTCTCCTCTTCATTTTGGGACAGTGCCTCACGCAGACGGCCTGTCATATAGTTAAAGGCCACGCTGAGCCTACCGATCTCATCTTCACCAAATACAGGCATCTGCTGGTCGAATTTGCCCTCGGCAACCTCCGTTGCATGGCGTGTCATTACCTTGATCGGGTGCGTAATCGTATGGGCCAATACCACGCCCAGCACAGCCGTCAACGCGAGCGCAATGAGCATACCTGAGAGAAACACATTGTTAATGCGTTTCATCGTATCGTAGAGCTCGGTCATTGAAGCGGCGATGTATACCGCGCCGACAATCTTGCCTTGGCTGATAACGGGCTTGGCGACGACCTTCTTGCGGACATTATCTTCGTCCACCATGTATTCCTCGTTATCTCGGATTCCTTGGAGTGCGCGGCTGACTACTGTCTGCGTATTTTTGCGTCCGACATAATCGGCGTGTGAACCTTGGGAAGTAATTAATACTTTCCCGCTGGCATCCAGCACCTGAATTTCCGCGCCGCTGAAATCGAATAAATTATTCACGCGTGCACGTAGACTTTCCACGCTGTCCTCTTCCATTTTGCCGTCGCTGCCACTCAGATCCTGCTCCGCAAGCACGGACAGCATCTCCGCCCGTGCTTGCAAATCCTGCGTAAAATTACTCGTGAGGGAGTTCTTCATCGAGCTGACAAAATAAACCCCTATCAGCTGCATAGCCACCAAGATCAGTAGCACATAGATAATAATCAGCTTTGCATGAATGGTACGAAAGAAAGACAGCCATTTCATGCCCGCAGGCCACCTTTGCCCCCGCTCACGATATATCCAAGACCACGGCGTGTCAGGATGGTCTCCGGCTTGCTCGGATTCTCCTCAATCTTCTCGCGCAACCTCCGAATGGTCACATCCACTGTACGCACATCCCCGTAGTATTCGAAGCCCCATACTGCCTGGAGCAAATGCTCCCGCGTCATGACTTTTCCGGCATTCTTAGCCATGTAGTGCAATAGCTCATATTCGCGGTGCGTCAGGTCAAGCGGTGTTCCGTTTTTGTAAGCTGTATACATATCCGTATCAAAAAAGAGGTCGCCCACGCGCAGCCCCTGCTTATCCTCCTGCGGTCGGCTTTCCGACGCATCTGCCCTGCCGCGTTGCTGTCTGCGCATCTGCGCCTTCACCCGTGCCAGCAACTCCCGTGTGCTGAACGGTTTCGTTACATAATCGTCCGCGCCCAGCTCCAGCCCCAACACTTTGTCGATTTCGCCGTCCTTGGCGGTCAGCATAATAATCGGCGTCTGGAGCTGATGCCCGCGCACCTCGCGGCATACATCCATGCCGTCCATGCCCGGCAACATCAGGTCCAGCAGGATCAGATCAGGCTGCTGCTTGACCGCAATATCCACCGCGCTGATTCCATCGAAGGCGCAAATCACCTGATAGCCCTCTTTTTCTAAATTAAATTTCAAAATATCAGCGATGGGCTGCTCATCATCCACTACCAGAATCGTTCCTTGCATACAGCGTTCACCTCTTTTCACGGATCATCCTCTATAATAACTTTCGTTTGTCAGTACCTATAAGATGCTTATTCTATTCTATCATACCCGTGCGTCATTCCATTACTTCTTCAGACCCTTTTCTTTACGCAGAAAAAAACCATGCCTGCACCTACTGTTAAGCATGCAGAAAAACATGGCCTTTCTCATTGATCCTCATAAATCATGTAACTCTCGTTATAAACATCCAACCTATCTTAAATACGTCATTGGATTGCGTGGCGTATTATCTTTACGAATTTCAAAATGCAGATGCGTTCCGGTCGAGCGTCCTGTGTTCCCCATGACCCCGATCGACTCGCCTTGCTGAACCACCTGTCCTACATGAACGCCAATGCTGCTCAAATGCCCGTACACGGTTTGGTAGCCGTTGCCATGATCGATCATAATGACATTGCCGTATCCATTCTGCTGACCTGCAAATGATACTACGCCTTCATCTGATGCGTGAATGTCAGCACTACCGACCAAGTCCACACCCTCATGCATACGTCCCCAGCGTGCGCCAAAGCTACTCGACATCGATGCCCCGGACACCGGCCAAGCGAACTGTCCTGAGCCTTCTCCCACAACCTTCGTTCCTCTAAGAACCACCTCAGTAATAGACGGCTGTAGCACCTTTTGACCGAGCCATTCCTCTTGCACGACCTCACCGTTCTCCTTGGTCAAACGATAGTCCATCTCTTTAAGACCTGCTTGTCCCGGTCGGACCACTTTAGTAACTCCTGCCTTCAGTTCATCGCTCTGGCGAATCTCAACCTCAGGCTCGATGGCAATCTGTTCGACGACCTTCTCTACTGTTCGCACCGTAACCGGAGCCTTTGGAGCAGTAAGCTTCAATTCGTCCCCAATTTGCAAGTACAGCTCACGCGAGCCGGGATTGTTCTGCTTAATCTCCCAAGCAGTCATATTAAATTTAGTTGCAATCGACGACAGAGAATCGCCTTCTTGCACTGTATACGTGATAGGAGCCTCACGCCCCTCAGTCAACACTTTGACTGCCTCAGTCTCCGTCAGCACCTTGTTCGGGTCTGCTTTCACAGGCTCGTACGCGATTTTCTCACGGATACTGGCAGACTCCAGCCATGCTTTAGGGGTTTTAGTACTAGCACTCGCATGGCTGCTGCCCACGGATGTTTTGCGAACCAGCCCCTTGATGCCTGTAGATGTACCCTCACCCACAGGTGTGTACTTCTTCTGTACTTGCTTTAAAGCCGCCTGTGCAGTCGCTTTGTCCTTTACAATACCAACCGTCTGTCCGTTGACCTTCACTTCTACCCCTTTGGCATACGCTGTCAGCATACCATCCAGCTTCTTCAGCGTGGCTGCGCTGTCGATATCCGCTTTATACGCCTTCTCGATGCCTGTCGTTACTGCGCTCGTATTAAGCACCATATCCACGCCGGGATACTTGTCCTTATACTGTTTGTTCTTCGTTGCGTACAGCTGCTTAAGCTGTTGCTCATTCAAGATATTTCCGACCTCGACGCCCTTTACATACACTTTATAATAAGGAACTGTGTTAGCTCCGACATACTGATTACTCGCAAAAATAAGACTCCCTGCAATCACCACACCGCCTGCCGTCCAGCTCAGCCATTTTCTTCGACCGTTCCACCACTTTGCTAATTTCCCCGTTTCTACAGCAGACTTGTCTGCAACGTTGGAAGCTGCATTCCTGCTGTCTGGTGAATCCTGCTCCTTCAAAACCTTCATGACTCTCTCCTTTTCAGCATATCTTATCTCTATATAAATGCGTTCATTATTGGTCTTTCACACTATGAATCTAGCCTGTATTCACAAGCATCTATGATATTAGTCGCTATCTACCATTGCATAGTTGCGTAAAAGGTTTCAAAAATTTAACCTTTTCACAACACTGTTTACTTTAACATAGCCTTTACAAAGAATTCAACTACACCCCAATTACTTCCTGACACGCAAAAAAATCCGCGCATGGCGCGGATTCTACAGTCCTATTTTGAGCATAAGCATTGCCCATGAATTCATCTAGACAAACTAACCCATTTCGCTCTATATCTTGTTCATTGGAAGTCGCTTATTGGATTTTTGTAAAATACTTATTTAAGCAAAGCCATCAGCTTGTTATATTCCTCTTTGGTCAAATACTTCGCAAGCACCTGCTGAATATCCTGAAGCTCCTGCTCAGTGAGACCGCCTTCCATCGCGGCTGATATTTTCTGCATCTCCTCCGGCGGCAGCTTATTCATCAGAATTGCAAAAATTTCCTGTTTCTGTGCAGCCGGTAAGTTGTTCTTCTTCTCTGTCAAATGGTCGGGCGTAATCACTAAATCATGGCCTTCAATACTCGTTTCGGGTGTAGTTGTACCTTCTGCCTGCTTCCGTGACTCGTTGCCTGATGTTCCGGCCGACACAGCCCCCTTCTGAGATACCTTGCCATTGGCTGCGCCACCTGCCTCACTTCCGCTTTCTTCTAAGCCCTGTCCCATGACAGGCAACGCATCATCAGGCGGTGTTACACTTCCCGAGCCACTTCCTGTCGTCTTGTTCTTCCCCGTGTCTGTGCTTGGGTCAGTGCCCGCGCTGCCTTTTAGCCAACCCAATCCCCATATGGGCTGTTGATCAAGCTGAATGTTAAACTGCCGTAGCAGCGATTGAACATAAGCATTAACGACTACACCTGTCACTGCCAGCGTTAGTGCGCTAACCAACACGACCGTCATTCCTTTTTTGAGCAGCCATCCAAGCCACCTCATATCCCGTTACCTCCTTATACGCATCCTGCCATGTGTGTATCATCATGAAGTGCATATAGATCAGTATTGACGAGATATGACGATTTTTAACCCATGAAATATGTAAAACTAGCACCATTCAATAGGAGATGCCACATTCTAATTGAATTAGCGTGTACGACGCACCCAGAAACGAAAAATGTCACTGCGGACATAATCGAGGGAATACAGCACCTGCCTGTTCATTTCATCATAGTGAAGCTGCTTCAATAGTAATACCGTAGCCTGCGGATGCTTCAGCAGACGTGTCATATGTGCGTCGTCATAGTTTGGAACGGTAAGCTCGGAATAGGCTCCAACAATTCGTACCCCCGCCTTGAACTCAAGACTCTGAAAAAGCGAGCCTGAAAAAGAGTCATCTTCCAAAATGGGAGCGGCTAATTTCTCTGGCATCCAGTTTATAGAGTGGGCTACAGCCTCTCCGTTGGCAGTACGTGTACGCTCTAGAGCAATCATGGGCTCATGCTCGGAAAATCTCATCTGTTCGGCAATATCAGGAGGACAAACCGAAATTCTCTGAATGGATTCCAGCTGCTCGTCTTCCCGTAGCCCTGCCGAACGAATCATGTCCCCGATGCTGTACAGGCGGTCCAGCGAGCTTGGAATACTCGGTAGCGGGCAAGTCGCAAACGTGCCACTCCCGTGTTTTACTAGTAACTTACCTTCCGATTCCAGTTGGCGAATAGCTCCCCGTAGCGTCGTACGCGAGACACGAAACGATTGGGAAAGTGCAGTTTCCGACGGCAGCCGATCCCCCGGACCCATTTGATTAACCTTCATATATTCTTCTATACGCCGCTTTATGTTCTCTTGTTTTGTTGACACCGTCCGAAGCCCAGCCTTTCTATTGTGTTAAGCCATATAAATCGGATTCGTAAAAGCAATCATCATCACGCAGTCTTCCATGCAGCCGTAAAGCTCCGCTCGTATCCAGCCCTTTCCTAGCGGGTCTTGCAATGACAGCGTATATTCTCCTGTTTGGGCAGGGATCTGAATCTCCGAGCATATGCCTTGACTACTTGTCAGCAGAAGACGAAGATTCTGAGGCTTGAGATTATAATGGGCTGCTCTTGCTTCTACATTCAATTGAACCGTCACAGATAGTGGATCCTCTACAGTCAGCTCTATACATTCGCCGATGTGATAACGATGTTCTCTGCCCTTAATCTGCGCCCACATCGTCAGTAGCGGTCCCATCGTAACTGACACTGAACCGTGGCGAATCGCCTCAACTGCCCGGCCTTCTAAACCTTCTCGCTCTTCTGCTTCATCATGAACCCCCAGATATGTAACAGCCGGAAGTGAATCATCCGGTTTAGATACATGCCAGTCCCGACCGCTTACGGCAGTGATGCGATACCCCTGATTCAACAAATCGGTCCACATGGCAAACGCCCGCTGGCTATCCCGCTTAATAGATGGCATCAGCGTTGACCAGACCTCTATATAATCCACCTCGTGCCAATCCTGAATCGTGTACTCCCAAAAGCACCCCGTACAGATCGGACTTCCGATCCTGAACGGATGGGCAATCCCTGCAATGCCTCCCTGCTCATGCACCTGCCGAATCCCCTCATGAATGTCATCTGGCCCCAGCACACGCCAGTCGATAAAGCGGTCAACCCCAAGCGTCAGCATATGCCCGTAAAAGGTCGTCCACTCCATCCCTGAAATGATCGGGAGACCGAACTGCCGCTGAACCCCTTCCTGATCCGCAAGTGCCGATTGCGTGTTGTGATCCGTCATAGCGATGCATTCAAGTCCCAGATCCACTGCGCTTTGAACAAGCTCCTCCAGCGTGTGCTTGCCGTCGCTGTGAAGCGTATGGGTGTGAAGCTCAGCTGGAATCCATTTAAGCATATGCTGCTTCCTCCCCCAATACATGAATTTGGTAGGCAAGCGTCTCGGTCACAACGGCATGCAGACTGACCGTAATCCGCCACATGCCCGCCGGATGATCTCCTGCAAGGAACCCCGGCGAAGCCGCAGACGAACCGAGCCAATGCTCCTGCTGCATCTCGGGACGGTGCGCATTTCCCCGGTGACGGACAGGATCATCGACAGACAGCGTTAATAAATTTTGCAGCGGTATATACTTCTTCCATAGATCGGATGAATGCCCCGGCTCGTCGTATCCGTATTTGCACATGCTTTCCTCAATGATTCCTCGTGCTTGCTCTTGATCCTCCAATAACTTGGGCGTGTAAGAGAAGTGAATACGAATCGTTTCAGTCGGCTGCGGAATATGGAAGGAGTACGTAATATGGCTCTGGGTGCAGGTCCTGTCGACCGTTCCCTCCACATACAGCAGCCTGCTCATGACTGCCCATCCTTGCTGGACGGTTCATTTACAACTTGCTTCACCATATCATTCACAGGATGTCCTTCATCACCCGACACGTCTTTGTCGGCTGTCCATAAAACACCTACGGGTTGAAGCCGCGTCAGCTCAATCACCCGGTCTGTATGAATACCTGGAAACTGCGGGAGATTATCCTCGTTTAACGTAAAGGCACACAGTCCAGCCACTTCCATGCTGTCCGCACCGCCTTCCAGCAATACGGCTCTAATTTCAGCTATATCCTCAAGCACAGCCTCTCCAGATAGCTTGACCGTGGTAGAAAAATGTGACTCTGCCCCCTCATAAGCGGCTCTAAACTCCCCGAGTCTCAGATCATGGTGGCATGATGAATACCACTGCTCCGAGCCGTGAAGACGAAGCTGGATATCGACGCATGCATCTTCCTCGCGCCGATTGAAGCCCGGCCTGAATCCTGGAGACGATTCTCTGCCTGAATCCCGTAAGGGACGTTTGGAAGTCTGGATAAACACATAGCTACGCTGGTGTGCAAGTGCAATGGAAGACGCTTGTGACGGCATTTCCAGCTCCTGCTGACGTTCCATCTCCCATTGCGTAACCTGATAGGCAAAAGGAAAACGGCTCATGACCGCCTCACGCGGCTCTTCCTCTGGTTTCCACTGGAAAGCAGGCGGCAGCATAAAACGATAGTCCGATGAAATGTCATCCTTAAAGTTTCCATTGGTTGTTGCGGATTGGAGAACAGGATGCCCACCCAGATCATAACTGCCATTAAACGCAGTCGTAATATGATGTGCCCCCTGGAAAACAGCTTCCAGAACATTGCCCCCTGCATCTAGCTCGACGCGGTACATCCATTCGATATCGGTGGTTCTTCCCCATTTGCTCATAAGCAGCGGCGCGGGCGTTCCCTCATCTTCATGGCTGAACATCATCTGGTATTCGATGACCGTCTTCCCCTCGTTCACTTCTATGGAATAGAACAAAACAAGTGGTGTATCCGTAAAGCGATTCTCATAGGGATGTGACAGATTGCGGCCATATAAAAGCGGGGTATGGCAATAAATCAGTGATCTTGGAGAGGAATCAGCCACGCAGCGCAGTTCAACCCCGTCAATCCATGCTCGAGATACAAGCGGAGCCGATTCCAGTTCGCGGAATTCAGCATAGACCTCGTAATCGCCTTCTTTTAGGTATCCCAACAAACGGGTATACACTCCCTGACTGCTGCCATAGTACAAAATGACATCCTGATTATAGGCTTCATTCAGGTAGAGGCGTACGAAGGCAGATTCTCGATCTGTCGCAGCCCAGTCACTGTCTGATCTGGCGAACAGATCAAGCTCCGCGTATCCGTCTTCTGGCATGGAGAACCTAAACCGGAACCCGTTTCCCGGGCTGAGCTCAACCTCCGCTTTGTGTAAGGCAATCCGATAACCGCAATCCAGCAAATCCTTTTCCCACACTCGCCCACTAAACCCGGTAATTTGTACCTCTGCTTGGCTATTCATCCCTGTAACCTCCTTAGTGTATGACGGCAGTCTAGCTGGCATCCGCATCCTTCACCATTGTCCGAATATAAAAGTAGCCCATAAAAGAACACAGTAAAAACATAAATACTGCCATTGCGCTGGCCGTATGCGTCTCCTGATAGCTGGAAAACACCTGCTGCATCGCAACACCCAACACTTGTGGTGAGTTGGCACCGATCAGGAAGGGAGCCGTAAAGCTGCCCATGATTCCCATGAAAATGAAGGTCACCGCAACCCACATCGTTTTATAGGAAAGGGGTAAAATAAAGCGACCAAACAGCTGCATCGTGCTGGCTCCAGCATCTCTGGCACTTTCGACGACAGCGTTTGGAATGCTGGCAAGTGCCGAGCTGAGCAGCATGGTTGCGAACGGAATGTTGAACCACAAATTAGCCAGCACCAGACCCTTGTAGTCATAAATAATCCTCGGGATCGTTTCAATTCCAAGCGGCAGCAAAAGACGTGCAGCCCAACCGTGATTGCCATACATGGTAATGATCGCATACGTTGCAATTACACCGGGAACAAACATCGGAATAAAATACAACCGGCCTATCCACTTCACGACAACCCCTTTGCCGAATCTCAGATAAATCGCCAAAGCATAGCTGATGACCAGAGTAAGGGCCGTCGAGACTAGCGTGACACTAATGGTATACATGATATTTCTACGCATGGCAGGTTCCGTGAACAGCCGAATATAGTTGGCCAGCCCGTAGCCCGTTCCATATTGATCAATCAAGCTTTCCTTCACGGCATAAAGAATCGGAATAATAACGACGACCAGCAAAATGAGAAAAGACGGGATGACCAGGGCAAGCCCCAGCATCCCCCTTTTGGACAATGAACTCATGATCAACCGCCCGCTACTTCACTTTGCCAGCGTTTGTAAATTTCCTGCTGAAGCTCTCCGCTGTTAAAGCTGCGGTATCCAGAAGATACACTGTTGAATTTCTCCTGCAGCTCCGTTGGCATCAGATTCCACTTAATCCCCGGGTAGCCGTACATTTTATTAATAACCACCGTTTGCGCTTCAGGCGTCAGTATATAATTCAAGAATTCCTGAGTGGCCTCTTTTTTGGAGGAGAGCGAAGGAACCATCAGATAAGAGGGTCCCCCTGTAAAAGCAGGATCGATCTGTGTCAGCTTCACCGTGTCCGGAAGCAGCCCTTTAGCCAGCTGCTCGAGTGCCATATCAGACCAAGCTGGAACCATATCAACCTCTCCACTCGCCAAAATATCAAGCGTGCCTTGGTTCTTCTTAGGATAGACTCCTTTTTGGTACATTGAAGGGCCCAGCTCCTTGAGCAGTGAGAAGCCTTGATCCCATTTCTTCATATTTGCCGGATCATCACTGTTCATCGCCTCTGGCGGAAGGAAATTATAGATCACCGTGTTCACAAACGAGCTGCCTGACCCACCCGTAGACGGATCGTTATAAGCAAACTTGCCCGGATGCTGGCGAATCCACGTGTACAGCTCGTCGGCTGTTTTCGGAGGCGTCGCTACTTTTGCACTATTATAGGCAAGGACAACCGAAGAGGCACGGTATGGAATGGCCTGATTGTTGACTTGCTTGAGATACGTTTCATCCACATTCTTCAAATTTGGAACCTTGGCGGCGTCTACCGTTTCCCACAGTTTCTCGCCTACCCCTTTGGTGATGTCATCCAGACTGCCTTCGTACAGGTCGATATCGGTATCGGTTTGTCCACTTTTCTTGGCTGCAATCAGACGATCCAGTGTAGATGCACCTCCGGTTCCTGCTGGCAAATACACCAGTTTGACCTTAACGTGATCATTTTTAGCTTCAAAGTCCTTGATTAACGTTTCCCACAGCTCTTTGACGTTCAGAGACCCTCCAGTGTACAAGGAAATTTCCGTCGTTCCCGTAGCGGCCCCCGCTTTTGTAGACTTGGCTTCCCCTGTAGCCGTGGCGGCATTACCGCCGTTACCACAACCAGCCAACAACGATAAACTAAGTACCCCCGCCAAAACCAGACCCATATTCTTTTTCCCAAACACGTTGTTGCCTCCTTTAGATAGTTGCACAAGTTCGCAGCATCATCAGATGATGCGTTCGTGACGGACATTGATGCGATATAGAGGTTGATCGTGAATCTTCACTGTGCTGCTGGAAAAGTAACTATTTTACTGAAGCTGAATCTGATGTGCTCTCCACTGCGCAGCTCGGCCGCTCGTTCACGCGGCACAAACATTTTCAGATGATGGGTACCGCTATCCAGCGAAACTTCCGCATAATGCCCTAGAATCATCACTTGTCTGATTGTTCCGGCTAAAGAACCATTTTCTTCCGTCGTCAGAACAATATCCTCTGGTCTTACACCAACCATGGATTCACCTGTGTATTCATGCTCTTGTGCAAACGGTATTCCGCTTACAGAGACACTGCGACCTGTGCTCACCCCCTTTAATAAATTGATACGGCCAATAAAACCCGCTACAAAAAGGGACTGTGGCTTGTCATAAATCTCCTGCGGCGAAGAAAGTTGCTCAATCCGGCCCGCATTCATAACGACGATTCGGTCGGAAATGGACAGCGCCTCCTCCTGATCATGGGTGACGAACACCATCGTCATTCCTGTCTGGGTCTGAATATCACGCAGCTCCTCTCTCATCTCCATGCGCAATTTGGCATCAAGCGCGGAAAAAGGCTCGTCCAGCAGCAATACATCAGGCTTTAGCAGCAAAGCCCGAGCGAGTGCTACCCGCTGCTGCTGACCTCCCGAGAGCTGTCCCGGCGTTTTACGCTCTGCGCTCTCTAGCCGAACCAGCGCTAGCGCTTCCTTCACCTGACGGTCAATTTCTGTCTTCTTCACCTTTCGAATCTTCAACCCGAAAGCCAGGTTGTCATACACGGTCATATGCGGCCACAAATTATAGCTTTGGAACACCATAGCCGTCGGACGTTTTTCGGGCGGCAGCTTGAGTACGCTTTTACCCTGAATCTGAATGTCGCCACTGTCCGGGTCCAAAAAACCGCCAATGGAGCGAAGCACGGTTGTTTTACCACAGCCGGAAGGTCCCAGCAGTGTCACCAGCTCCCCCTTCATCACGTCAAGTGAAATGCCTTTGACTCCGTCTCCTGTCTTGAAGCGCTTGGTTAACTCTTGAATGGATAATTGAATGGGCATTAGCTTAGGCTCCTTTTTCAGGATTTTGCAAACTCCTCTTTTGACCAATTACGTTATTTCACCTGAAATCCGCCTGCCAGTACATCGGCACTTACAAAACGCTTGGCTGCCAATAGCAGAATGATCGTTGGCAGGGTTAGAATGACTGAGAAAACAGCACCTGTTGTGCTCGGATAATCAGCAATGATGGAATACATGATGACTGGCATTGTTTTATAGTCCGGCGTTCCGACAAGGAGTGTCCCTTGTGCTTCATCCAGTGAAGCAAGAAAAGTAAAGATGGAGGCGACCACAATGCCGGGCAGCGCCATAGGAAAGGTGATTTTCCAAAACACCCGAAAGGGTCCGGCTCCAGCATCCCGCGCCGACTCCTCCTGTGCGCGATGTACGCTGCGGAAGGCAGAGGATGGAATCCAGGTCATATACATGAGTGTGTTTACCATATGGATGAGCACAATGCCTGCAAAAGTGTTCATCAAACCGAATTGGTAGAATAGCACGGCAATGGACACATACAAACCCATTTTCGGAAAAGCATGCGTAAGCAGGAATGAGAAAAGGAACCACTTACTGAGCGGGAAAGAAATTCGTGCAAAGGCATAAGCAGCAGGAATACATACGATAATGGAGCAGACCGTAACGGTAATCGCAATCAGGAAGGATAGGGAAATCGAGCTGACTACATCATCCTGGGTAAGTACGAACTTCCACCATTCCAGTGACAAGCTCTGCGGGAGCGGCGCAGGATACTGCCATTTTCCCGAAACCGCCAAGAGGAGGAGATTGGTCAGAGGTCCCAGGAAAAAGATGACGAAAATGACAAGCACGATGAATTCAACAATTTTGCGTGTGCCGAGTGAGCGAAGATACCAGTTCATAATTCATCCCTCTCAAGACGTCTAGACGTCCAAATCTCTTTTCTATTTGGATTATAGAGAGGGTTTGTTATCACAAATCGACAAGGAAGATAAGATTATGTAAAGGGAAAGATACCATTTAACACTTCACAGAATAAAAAAAGAGAGAGGCTGCTAACAGCCTCTCTCTTTGAACATGTATTAATAGCTATATCATTCTTGTCCTACAAATAAATCGGAAGCACCTGATTCGTTTGATCACGATTACGCCCAACCGAGAAAATAGCAATTGGGATACCTGTCAGATCAGACACGCGTTGTACGTAATTGCGTGTAGTCTCAGGCAGTTCCTCCAGCGTTTTCACGCCAGTGATGTCTTCGCTCCAACCTGGCATTTCTTCATATACCGCTTCGCACTCCGCCAGCATTTTCAGGCTAGCCGGATAATGCGTAATCACCTCACCGCGGTACTTGTAACCTGTGCAAATTTTCACCGTTTTCAGGCCAGTCAATACGTCCAGCGAGTTCAGGGAAAGACCCGTTAATCCACTGACACGACGGGCATGGCGCACAACGACGCTGTCAAACCAGCCTACACGACGAGCACGACCTGTAACCGTACCGTACTCATGACCTGTTTCACGAATGTAATCGCCGACTTCATCGTTCAGCTCAGTTGGGAAGGGTCCATCGCCAACACGAGTTGTATACGATTTAGCTACACCGATGACTTGTTGAATCTTGGATGGTCCCACACCGGAACCAATACATACGCCGCCAGCCGACGGGTTGGAGGACGTAACGTAAGGATACGTACCTTGGTCGATATCAAGCATAACGCCTTGCGCACCTTCAAACAGTACCTTTTGATTTGCGTCAATTGCATCATTCAACACGACAGATGTATCTCCTACATAAGGACGGATAAATTCAGCATATTCCAGATACTGTTTTAGTATTGCTTCTACATCCAATGGCTCGCCGCCATATACTTGTTCAATCACTTGATTTTTTTCTTTCGTTTGATGGCGCAGCTTCTTTTCGAATTCCTCTGCATCCAGCAAATCAGCAATACGAATACCGTTACGTGCAGCTTTATCCATATAAGCAGGGCCGATCCCTTTACGGGTAGTACCAATTTTGTTAGGACCTTTGCGGTCTTCTTCCAGCACATCCAGCGTCATATGGTACGGCATAATCACATGTGCGCGGTCACTAATGACCAGATTTTTTGTGGAAAAGCCATTATCATGAATGTAAGTAATTTCTTCAATAAGAGCGGCTGGATTTACGACCATGCCGTTGCCAATAACACACTTTTTATCTTCATAAAAAACGCCGGATGGAATCAGGCTCAGCTTGTACTTTTTACCGTCAATGAGAATCGTATGACCAGCATTGTTTCCGCCTTGGTAACGGGCCACTACTTCAGCGCTTTCCGCCAGATAGTCCGTGATTTTACCTTTGCCTTCGTCTCCCCATTGTGTTCCCACAACGACTACAGTTGACATGTTTCATTCCTCCGTGGAGTGCCCACAGACACTCTGATTTTGAGCTGACACACTACGCATATCCGACTTCAACCGCCTGAGCGAGCAGATATGGAGCGCTCTCGGACAGCAGGAAAAAACGTCCGTCGCAGACATTCCGTAGGTTCGGAAAGCCCCGGGCGTAATGTTCTCCCCACTGCGTTGAAGCAGCACTATAAGTGTAACAGCACCATTTTTTAAAGTCAA
Organism: Paenibacillus peoriae; assembly: GCF_022531965.1. Taxonomy (GTDB): domain Bacteria; phylum Bacillota; class Bacilli; order Paenibacillales; family Paenibacillaceae; genus Paenibacillus; species Paenibacillus polymyxa_D. The sequence continues at coordinate 5,808,721 of NZ_CP092831.1, forward strand.
ATAAAAAGCGAACATTATATTACATGAAAATAGTATTGTTCGTAATTGAGAGTTTCATTCCTTATATGAAAATATGTGAATTCTATAAAAAAGGACCCCTTCGAGATCGCGAAATCCGCGTCGAAAGAGCCTTTTTTAATGATACTAATATGTTATCCGGCGAACGCATCCGAATGGGCACGCTCGTAATTAGCGAATTTATTATAATTTTTGAGAAAGACCAACTCTACCGTACCGACCGGGCCGTTACGCTGCTTGGCAATGATAATCTCAATAATATTCTTCTTTTCTGTTTCCTGATTATAGTAATCATCCCGGTACAGAAACGCCACGATATCAGCATCCTGCTCGATAGAACCCGATTCCCGCAAGTCACTCATCATCGGCCGCTTGTCTTGACGCTGCTCCACACCCCGGCTCAGCTGGGAGAGGGCAATTACAGGCACTTCAAGTTCACGAGCGATTTGCTTCAATGTCCGTGAGATTTCAGATACCTCCTGCTGCCGGTTCTCGCCTGCTTTGCCTCGTCCGTGAATAAGCTGCAAGTAGTCGATTACGATCATACCCAGTCCCTTTTCCGCCTTGAGACGGCGGCATTTGGCACGGATATCCGCCACAGTGATGCCGGGTGTATCATCGATATAGATTTCCGCCTCTGACAAGGCTGCAATGCCCATCGTCAGCTTCGCCCAATCGTCGTCGCCTTTAAACTCACCTGTCCGCATGACGTTCGCGTCCAGATTGGCCTCGGCACAAATCATCCGCTGCACGAGCTGAGCGGCCGACATCTCCAGACTGAAGATGGCTACTGTCTCCTTTGCCCGAACCGCAACATTTTGCGCAATATTCAGAGCAAACGCTGTTTTACCTACGGATGGACGGGCGGCCACAATGATCAAGTCATTGCGCTGGAACCCCGCCGTCATCTTGTCCAAATCAACAAACCCGGACGGAATCCCAGTCGTATTGCCCTTGTTCTGATGCAGCAATTCAACGCGGTCAAACACTTCCATCACGACATCGCGGATGGCAATAAAACCACTACCTGAGCGCCCGTTGGATATCTCCATAATCTTGCGCTCAGCATCGCTCAGCATACCAGCGACATCCTCGCCACTGCTATAGCCTTCGCTCACAATCTGCGTAGCTGCACGAATCAAGCGACGAAGCATCGCTTTTTCTTCAATGATCTGGGCATAGTAATCTACGTTAGCCGCTGTTGGCACCCCGTGAGCCAGCTTCGCCAGATAACTGACACCACCGATATCCTCTAGCTGTCCCTTGTCCTGAATTTTCGAGGTCAGCGTAACCAAGTCAATCGGCTGTCCGGATTCACCCAGCTCAATCATTGCTTCGTAAATCATCTGATGAGCCTTATCATAAAAGTCCTCGGTCTGCACCCGCTCCATTGCGGTAATCAGTGCTTCAGACTGGAGCAAAATAGACCCGATAACCGCCTGTTCAGCCTCCAGATTTTGCGGAGGAATCCGATCAAAAAATTCGCCGCCCATAATTATTCTTCAGTCACCTGTACTTTCAGCGTAGCTTTGACCTCAGGATGAAGCTTAACGGTCATTTGAGTCACGCCCAACGTACGAATCGGTTCTTCCAGCTCAATTTTGCGTTTGTCCAGCTTGATACCAGTTTTAGCTACTGCCTCCGCGATTTGCTTGCTTGTAATCGCGCCGAACAGTCGTCCACCTTCACCAGCCTTCGCCTTGAGCTGAACCGTTGTCTCTTCCAGCTTTTTGCCGAGCGCTTGCGCCTCTTCCTTTTCCTCTTGCTTGCGCTTTTCCTCAGCAGCATTCTGGTTTTCCAGCGTCTTCATATTTCCTTCTGTCGCTGGACGGGCAACACCACGCGGCAACAGGAAATTCGCTGCATAACCGTCCGACACTTCCTTAATTTGCCCCTTCTTGCCTTGGCCCTTCATATCTTTAATGAATATCACTTTCATTCAAATAACCCCTCTTCCCCATCAATTTCGGCCAGCACGTCGACCACTCTGCGCTTAGCTTCCTCCAGCGGGCAATCCAGCTGAACCGCCGCATTCGTCAGATGTCCTCCGCCGCCTAGCCGTTCCATGACGACCTGTACGTTCATGCGTCCGAGTGAACGGGCGCTGATCCCCACCAGGCCGTCAGGACGTTCACTGACCACAAAGGAGGCCAGTACATCCGTCATATTGAGTAATGAATCCGCCACCTGAGCAATCAGGAGCTGCGGTATTTTCTGTCCGGGCTCAGTTACCGCAATTGCGATATGCCCATATATCATTTTAGCATGCTTAATAATTTCCGCCTTAGCAATATATTCATCCAGGTCCTCTTTTAACATGCGCTGGATCATAACAGTATCTGCTCCGCTACGGCGTAAAAAGCCGGCTGCCTCGAATGTACGCGAGCCTGTATGCAGGGAAAAATGCTTGGTATCCACCGTAATCCCTGCCAGCAGTGATGTTGCCTCCAGCGGTGTCAGTTGGACCTTCTCATGAATATATTGCAGCAGCTCGGTCACCAGCTCACAGGCCGATGACGCATAGGGCTCCAAGTAGATCAGAACCGAATCATTAATAAATTCCTCGCCCCGACGATGATGGTCGACAACCACCACCCGACTGGCCGTTTGCACCAGACGCGGCTCAATCGTCATGGAGGCCTTGTGCGTGTCCACCACGACCAGCAGACTGTGCTCAGTCATCAGCTGGAGCGACTGCTCTGGCGTCAAGAGCGCTTGCGATAGATTCTCATCCTTGTTTACCTGCTCCATCATTCGGTCGATAGACGGATTGGATTTATCGAGTACGATATGTGCCTCTACATTGTAAAGTGCCGCAGCCTTCCACACACCGATGGCGGCTCCCACCGCATCCATGTCCGGTATTTTGTGTCCCATGATCAGGACGCGGTCACTCTCCTGCATCAGATCACGCAACGCATGTGCAATCACTCGGGCACGCACTCTGGTACGCTTCTCGACAGCATTGGACTTGCCTCCGTAGAAGGACAGGCGTTGTCCCGCCTTCACTGCTGCCTGATCGCCCCCACGTCCAAGCGCCATATCCAGACTGGATTGGGCCAGCTCGCCTAGCTCCTTGATGCTCTCTGCACCGAAGGACAAGCCAATACTCAGTGTCATCGGTACTTTCAAATCCGCCGTCATTTCCCTTACGGTATCCAGAATGACGAATCGACTTTGCTCCAGCTCCTGGAGCGCTTTATGATTCAGCATAATGAGATAACGCTCAGAAGATAATCGGCGCAAATAAATATTGTACTGATTAGCCCAAGATGTAATCTCGCTTGACACCTTCGCAATAAGCGCGGTGCGTTGCTGATCGTCCATCCCCTGAGCAGCCTCGTCCATATTATCGAGCATGACGATACCGAGCGCCAATCGCTCGTTTTCATACTGCTTGCGTAGCACCGCCAAATCCGTTACTTCATACAAATATATCAGACGCTCATCGGGCACGATCAGAAACTGATAATGACGCTCATCATGCTGTAGCTCCACCTTCAGCTCACGAGCAGGCTCCTTTGTTTCCTTTTTGGTGCTTAGGGCACCTGCGAGTTGAGGAAACAAATCATGAAGAGACTCACCAATCAGCGATTGCTCCTCAAACATCTCCCCGGCAAACCGATTGTGCCATTCTACCGTTCGATTTTCACTGTATAAAATGATGCCGAACGGCAATGTGCTAATCGCTTCCCCTTCCACCCGCTTGATCCGGAAGGAAAGACCGCTGATATATTGATTCAGTTCCCGACGAAAATCCAATTCCGTCTTCAGCATCAGCCCGCCGAGCAAGAATGACAGCAACAGTCCTATCACACCCAGTTCCCAGTTGTACATGGAAATACATATGACAAGGACCAGCAGCAGCAAAAACGCCCAGACCGTCTGATAGCCGTGCCAGCGTTTTTGTAGAAATTTAGGCATGACTGTTCACCCTATTTCTTTGATCTTGTAATAGCTTCACGCAGCGGAAAGGCCAAATCAATAATACCTATAATGCGGAGCGGCTGGAACACCAGAACGACGAGCGACAGCAGCAACGCAATCACCGGGCTCATTTTACGGCTATGCGTCCAGAAGTATACAAAACCAATTGTCTGGATAATAAAACATGCATGAATCAGCGGCAGCATACTAATGGAGACCATTTGAATCCAGCCGCTATCGGAAGACCCTGCTATCCATTCAATTACAATTGCCAGCAGATAATACCAGATCAGCGCGCGCGGTAGCCTCCACTCGCGGGCAGGCTTCATTTTGCGTACTGGTACATCGAGACTGCTCAATGCCGGACGTGCCAAAGCGTGCGTAATCACTGCCAATATGAACGAGGTCACGATCAGCACATACGGAATTTTTCCAATCAGCATTGTGCCGAGTTTCTGCGTATCCTCTGCCGTCCAATTCATGTTTGAAAACATCGGATTAGCACTCAAAACCTGCTGTACAATACTTGCCGATATCGCAGCCTGATCACGAAGATACTGTGCAAGATCAAACCCAAAGGAATACGTGGCGATAAACAGAACAACCAACAACTCGGCTAAAATAATGCCCATTCCGGTCATTAACACCTGAAAAGCAGGTCCTCCCTTTTTATATATCCGTCCCATCATGATTGAAGGAATCAGAAAATAAATCGCAGGGAGCAGCGAATACACATCGAGTAGCGCTATAATGAGCAGCACCGGTATGACGTGGACCAGAAATCCTTTGAAAGGCAGCGATGAAAACAATACAGCGCCAGGCACAATCAGTAAAAATACGGTAATGATTCTTAATGGTGTCAATAGAGTCAGCAGCAGAAGCAAATAAATGACGCTCCATGCTACAGTTGCCAAGCGGAATTTCAACGTTTTCACCTCTTACGCATATGTTCTTCCAGTGCGGAAATGTCCTGATACCAATCCTCCAGCTGGTGTCCTTCTTTTCTGTGCTTTCTTAGCTTGTCGATGAGTAGATCATCCAATTCACGGTAAGACACTCCAAGGCGCCTCCCCAAAATATAACTGCTCATCACTAAGCTCGCCAAGCAATCACCAATGCGGGCTGTACTGCCTTCCCACATTGCCTTAAACAAACGGGAGACTTGGTCCAGCACCTCTGTTTTAAGCCATTCAATAACCTTGGCTCGTTTAACTACATCCATTTCTTTAGGCATATGATGAAGAGTCACACCCCTCTGAAAAAGCTTTATTCTCCATTATAGCATATCCTATTCTGAAAATAACTGTTACCCCATAGGGTAAATTGTTATTTTCGGAGCAGCTTTGTTGCTTATTTTAGCTTGAAGTATTAAGCGATTCTCTGGATACAAATTTTTCACAATACTCAATAATCTGGCTCCGACGTACAATGCCAATAAACCGTTCCATATCATCTACAACGGGCACAAAGTTCTGTACCTTAGCCAAATTGATTAAATCCTCCATGTTAGCATCAATGGACACGGGCTTCATCGTAACCCGCAACGGAACGTCCTTAAGCATAAACTTAGAAGCGTTTTCAAAGGTGATTTTCCCCTCGGACTCTTTCATATGCCACAACAGATCACCTTCTGTAACCGTACCTGTATATCTACCTTCCTTATCTAAAATAGGAACCGCTGTAAAACGGTGATATTCCATCCGTTCCAACGTTTGCCGTAAAGTAGCATCCGCCGTTACACAAGCAACTTCCTGTTTGGGAAGCAAGAAAAAAGCGATATTCATGAGAAACGAATCCCCCTCAAAATCAAATATAAATCAATTGATTATTCACTGAATGTCCTGCTTGTCGGGAAGCCTCAGCGTCTGCGGGGTTGTATCGGAATCTAGCCAGTTGGCAATTATGAGTCTGGCATATTCAAGTTCCTGTTCATTAGCCCGGTCATAATACAGGCCCTTCTTCTTGAACCCTTCCCCCGTAATCGTAAAACTTGAAATTTGCGGATTCCCCTGTGAAATAGCCTGCTTGCCAAGCCCAGTAATAAAAGTAGGTTCCATGTCGGTTTTGAAATTGGCTCCCATAATATCGAGCAACTCTGGAATCTTGGTAATTCCGTTGATATTCAGCAGCTTATCCGCCATAGCGTTCAGGAAAATTTGCTGCCGTTTGGTACGATTGAAGTCGCTATCTTCCCGATATCTAACATAATACATGGCTTCCTCACCATTATAAAGCGGCTTGCCCGCCTCAATACGGAACTTGATATGCAGCGGATTCTTATTCTCAATGGGCTTGTCGATTGGAAGCACAACTCCACCCACTGCATTCACCGCATCCTGAATACCCTGGAAATTAATCGTAGCATAATAATCGGCCTTATGCTCCATCAACTTCTCTACTGTAGCCATGGACATATCTTCGCCTCCGAACGCATAAGCATGCCCCAACTTATCAAAATCATCCTCGCCATCGCGATTCGAATCATGTCCGGCAATCTGTACGTACGTATCCCTTGGAATGGAAACCAAAAGCACACGCGATTCCGCGGGCCGTACTACCGCATACATAACCGTATCCGAGCGACCACGCGCCTTTTCATTGGGCCTTTGATCCGTACCCAATAACAGCACCGAAAAAGGTTCCTTACGGTAAGCTACTGTCTCTTGCTGCTGCTGTTCCCCGGATTGTCGGGGCTGATAGGATTTCTCCAGCTTGCTTTCCAACGTCGGTGATACAAACCAGTCAAAAGCCACCAGTGTCAGCTGTTTGCGGAACAGGTAGCCTCCCAATGCAATCAAAAGTAAAACAATACATGAAATATATAGAGCGGTAAACCTCTTTTTCTTTTTGGTCTTTCCACGGGTCCTTCTCCTATGTCTTCTCTCCATAACCGGTACCTTCCTTCTTTCCGTCACAAATCCCATCTCTTCATTAAACCAAATTGGTCCCACATGAAGCTGAAACTTCCCCTCAAAGCATAAAAGGTCTACTACCTTGTTGTCAAAAGTGTCATGGCGTGGTCAGCTCCTCGAATTCATACCAAAAAAGGCTTCGACCTCACGGTCAAAGCCCCAATTCATGTTTATATCCGTATCCTATGTAGCTTTCAAAGTCATTTTTTGCCTTAATGTGGAGCCAGTTTCACTAAATTTTGCAGTCTCACCGGGAAAGAAGTCGACAGGGAAAAACCATAATCGAACAACTTCCGTGTCTGCTCAAAACGCTCTTCCTTGCTCGGTGCACCCAGCACCACAGCAACTAGCCGTCTTCCATGCTGCTCAGCGGTACCCGTGAAGCAGTATCCAGCATCGCTTGTGTACCCTGCTTTCAGTCCGTCTGTTCCTGCGTAAGAGTACGGTCCAGCCAAGGAAGGCAGCATCCAGTTCGTATTACTAATGTAGATGCCTTTATCCTTCAACTCCATCTGCGTACGGCTGGACGTTCTCAAAATCTCCGGGTGTGACGTAATTAAATAGGAGGCCAACTTCGCCGTGTCGCTTGCTGTCATTTTCGTTTCGCCCCGAATATCCTCAGGGTGATTGGGCCCCAATTCACTCTGACCTGCCCCCGAGGCATTGCTGAAGCGACTATCGGATGACAACCCTATTTGGGCAGCTTTTCCATTCATACGCTTCACAAAAGCTGATTCATTCCCTGCTGAACGCTCGGCTAACGCGACAGCGGCATCATTCGCTGAATACACAACCATACTCTGGAACAACTCGGATACGGTCATCCTTTCACCATACCGAAGAGATAGATTTACACCACCCACCGTACTCGCGTAACGGCTAATTCGCACTTCATCATTCCAACCTAACCGTCCGGCCCGAATATCCTCCAGCACCAATAGCTCGGTCATGAGCTTGGACATATTTGCGGAAGGCATAGGTGTATCACCGTTCACATCCATCAGCAATTCCCCAGTATGCATGTCCATCAGCACCGCTGCCTCTGCATCCACATTCGGCTTTCCGATCAACAGGCGGGGTCCAAGTGTAATAAAAATCAATATAATAAGTAACGGGACGACAATAGCCCAACGTATCCAGTGTTTTTTCATCATCGTAATAACCTCCATACTCTATTAGACGATGAAAAATCCATTTTGTCTGCAATTTTTCGAAAAAAAGATACAATTTTTTTACCTTTTTTATTCCACGCCAAAATATCCGTCAATCCTGCTTTCAGGATGACGGATATTTTGCTTCCTAATTATATGTTTTAGGCAAAGTGACAGGCTACGAAATGGTGATCGCCCGCATCTCGATATACTGGAGTCTCTGTTTTACAACGCGCTTCTGCCATAGGACAACGTGTATGAAACTTGCATCCTGAAGGCGGATTGGCCGGAGATGGGATGTCTCCTTTCAACACAATCCGTTGTCTCTTGATCGTGGGATCGGGAATCGGTACTGCCGATAGCAGCGCCTTCGTGTACGGATGAAGTGGATTACTGAACAGTTCCTCCTTGGAGGAAAGCTCTACCATTGAACCCAGATACATCACACCAATCCGGCTACAAAGATGCTCGACTACACTTAGATCATGCGAGATGAACAGATAGGTCAATTGGCGTTCCTGCTGCAAATCACTTAACAAATTAATGATCTGGGCCTGAATAGACACATCCAGAGCAGATACCGGCTCGTCAGCCACAATAAAATCAGGATTCAAAATCAAAGCCCGTGCAATCCCGATCCGCTGACGCTGACCGCCAGAGAACTCATGCGGATACCGATCATAGTGATACGAGGACAGCCCGCAAATGTTCAGCGTTTCATTGACCTTCTTCCGCAGCTCTCTACGATCAATCAACCCGTGGTCCAGCAACGCCTCTCCAATGGCTTCACCGACCTTAATTCTCGGATTCAGTGAGCTAAAAGGGTCCTGAAAGACGATTTGCAACTTCGGACGAAGCGCACGAATCTGCTCTTTGTTTAACGCATGCAAGTCTTCACCTTTATATCGTACCGATCCCTCTGTCTTATCCATCAATCTGAGAATTGTTCGTCCAATCGTACTTTTGCCGCAACCCGATTCTCCTACCAGACCGAAGGATTCACCCTTATGAATGTTAAAGGATACATCATCGACTGCTTTCACATGTCCGACAGTACGCTGAAAAATCCCGCCTGTGATCGGGAAATACTTTTTCAGCCCTTCCACTTGAATCAAAGGCTCGCTCATATCCGTTGCCCTCCTTCTTTCTCATATAGCCAGCAGGCAACCTTATGACCATTCTCCTTTTCATTCAAGGGAGGAGCCTGATCCTTGCAAATTTGCATACAATGGGAGCACCGATCATGAAAATGACAATTTTCTCCCAGCTCAATCGGGTTTGGAACCTGTCCTGGAATGGAATACAGTCGATCCATTTTCTGATTAATGACGGGCTTCGCTTTTAATAAGCCTTGAGTATATGGATGTTGTGGATTTTTAAATAGCTCAATAACAGGAGCCTCTTCAATAACGTTTCCAGCATACATAACAACCACATAATCAGCCATTTCTGCCACGACGCCCAAGTCGTGCGTGATGAGCATAATGGACGTTTTAAGCTTATCCTTCAAATCCCGCATTAAATCCAGAATCTGAGCCTGAATCGTAACATCCAGTGCCGTTGTCGGTTCATCGGCAATCAATAGCTTCGGATTACAGCTTAATGCGATGGCAATCATGATCCGCTGGCGCATACCGCCACTCAATTCATGAGGATAGGAATGAAATATTTCTTCCGATCGTGAAATCCCCACCAGGTTAATCAGCTCAATTGCCCGAGCATGTGCTTCTTTTTTACTCATTAATGTATGCATCAGCAATGGCTCCGTGATCTGTTCCCCAATCGTAAGCACGGGATTCAGAGAAGACATGGGCTCCTGAAAAATAATCGAAATGTCATTGCCGCGAATCTGCTGCATTTGACCTTTATTAAGCGTTAAGAGGTTTTTGCCCTCAAACCAGATTTCACCGTCTGAGGTGTGGGGAGAATCAATCAGCCGCATCATCGTCATCGCTGTTACACTCTTACCGCAGCCAGATTCCCCTACCACACAGAGCGTTTCACCCTCACGAATTTTAAAACTGACGTCATTGACCGCTTTGACAGTTCCGCTAGAGGTATGAAAGTGGGTTTTCAGGTTACGAAATTCAATCAAAGCATTTTTCATAAACGTTCGTCTCCTACTTCTTCATTTTAGGGTCTAGTGCGTCACGCAAACCGTCGCCAATCAGGTTAATCGCTACAACTGTAATGAGAATACACATTCCCGGTGGAACCCATATCCAAGGCCGTTTGCGGAAGTCAATTAGGTTATTCGCAGCCGATATCATATTCCCCCACGAAGGTGTGGGCGGCACAACACCGATTCCCAAGTAGCTGAGCGCAGATTCTGTAATAATCGCACCCGCTACTCCAAGCGTAGCCGTAACAATAATGGTAGGAATCGTGTTCGGCAGCAAATGCCGGAATATTTTGCGACGGTCTCTCAAGCCTAGCGCTTCCGTCGCCTGCATGAACTCCTGTTCACGCAGCGTAAGAATCTGCCCTCTGACCAGACGGGACAAGCTAGTCCAGCTCAGGACCCCGATAATGAGCATCAGAAAATAAATGCGATTCGACGGATCGACCTTCAAATCCGACAGAACAGCACCTAAAATAATAAGCAGCGGTAATGTAGGGAGTGCCATGAAAATATCGGCAATCCGCATAATAACCGTATCCACGCCTTTACGATAAAACCCTGCCAGCGCACCCAGCGTTGCGCCGATCATGACCGAAATAAACGTGGCGACCAGCCCTACCGTCAAGGAAATACGGCCAGCCAGCATTGTTCGCAGCAAAATATCTCTACCAAACTTATCCGTACCGAGCCAGTACTTAGCATTAGGCGATAAATTTTTGTCAGCTAGCCTGTAATCATCTAAATGATAAGGTGAAATCATCGGTCCAAAACTACAAATGACAACCATCAGAATTAATATAACGAGACCAGCCAAAGCCAGACGGTTTTGGTTAAAACGGCGAACGGCGATTCTCCATGGAGACGCTTCAGGACGGATCGCCGCCTTTTGATTCGTTTCAATCGTGACTGTTTCTGCGGACAATAGTATCCCTCCTACTTCAAGCGAATTCTTGGATCTGCCATGCCATACAATACATCAGAGAGCAAATTACCGATAAGCGTAAGTAACGCTAAGAAAATCGTGAAGCCCAACATAAACGGATAATCCCGCATACTAATCGACTCCAGATAAACCTGACCCACACCTGGCCACACAAATACCTTCTCCAGAATCATCGCTCCACCAAATAAGGCCGGAAGCTCGAAGCCGAGTAGTGTGATGGCTGGAATCAGTGCATTGCGCAGTGCGTGCTTGAAAATAACTGTCCGTTCCTTCAAGCCTTTGGCGCGTGCGGTACGAATATAATCCTGACGAATGACCTCCAACATGCCTGTACGGAAATACCGGGTCAGGCTTCCTGTGCTCAGCATCGTAAGTACGAGTGTCGGCAGGAACATATGCTTGAGAACATCCACCATATAAGCCCATGAGCCTGGCTCCATCCCTGCTGTGGTCATGCCCCCAACCGGGAGAATTCCCCACTCCAGGGCAAATATTTTGATGACCAATAGACCAATAAAAAATGAAGGCAGCGACATACATAAGAAAATAAATAATGTGACAAACTTATCGAATAACGAATATTGGAACTTGGCTGAAAATACCCCTGCAATAACCGCAATCAACCAGCTGAAAATAAGACTAAAAAAAGCGATAATAAATGAGTTCCATACATAATTGCCAATGACCTTCGTTACCGGCTGCTTATGCTGTAATGAATCCCCCATATTCCCCTTTAACATATTACCGGCCCATATAAAATAGCGTTGGTATTCCGGTTTATCCAGCCCGTAGATATGTCGTAGCTGCTGCGCCTTTTCGGCCGTCATATTCGGGTTCTGCTTGGCTGTAATATAATCACCCGGCACCATGGCTGAAATCGCAAACACGATAATGGATATGCCAATAAGTGTGGGGATGAGTTGCAGCAGTCTTCGAATAATGTACTGCTTCATATTCATTCCTCCAGACGAATAAAGTGATATGCCCAGCTCGTGAGAGCTGAGCATACGATTGGCAACCCTTATTGAGCGATCTGAGCGTTATGCAGAGTGAATTCAAAATCTTTGTATGGCGTAATTTCTAAGCCGGTTACACGTCCATTAACTGGCCACATATCTCTGCGTTGATACATAAAAATAGTTGGCAGATCCTTGTTCAACTCTTGATAGAGCTGTTTGTAAATCTGTTTCCGTTTCTCTTGATCCATCTCATGCTTACCAGCAAGCGTTAGTTCATCGACTTTCTTATTGGAATAGCCGATATCATTTTGTGCACCATTCGTAATAAAAGTCGTTGTATCCGGGTCTGGAGTTAAGCCCCAAGCCGCAAAGAACATATCGAACTTGCCCGTATCCTTCTTATCCATAATGGCATTAAAATCTAGAGTTTCGGACGTCAACTTAATGCCCAGTTCCTTGTAGTTATTGGACATGATCGGCAGCAAGGCCTCTACTACTGGATTATCAGCAGTTGCAGAGAAGTTAATGGTCAGCTTTTCGCCGTCCTTTTCACGGATTCCGTCAGCACCAACCTTCCAGCCTGCTTCATCCAGCAAAGCCTTCGCCTTAGCTGTATCAAATTCATATTTGTTGATACCTTCATCCGTATAAGACCAAGATTCTGTAGATTGTGGAATGTTAATAACATTCGCATATGGACCATATACACCCTGCACAATCTCCTTGCGGTTTAACCCAATAGTTAAAGCCTGACGTACTTTAGGGTCCTGAAATTTCTTTTCCTTGTGATTAAACGCAATATATCCATAGCCGTTCGTTGGCATAATATTCACGTCCAAGAAGCCCAACGCCTTTAATTCCTCTACATTGTCTTCCGTAACTGTGATGTTATCCATGTCCGTTTCACCTGTTTGCAGCATAGACAGGTTCGTTTCTTCTGTTGTTGTTTTAAAAATAACTGATTTCACCTTTGGTGCGCCCTTGAAGTAGTTTGGATTCGCTTCAAGAACGACTTGCTGACCCGGAGAGAAGCTTTTCAGCACATACTGCCCGGAACCGATTGGTTTATTATTAAGCGCCTTGATGCTGTCCAGGTTACCCTTTTTGAATCCTTTTCCATAATAAGCTTCTGGCATAAAGTATTGCTCACCCAGAAAATCCTTTGTATACGCTGTTGCTTCTGTAACCGTTACCTCTACCGTGTTATCATCAATGACCTTGATACCCGAGATATCATTCGCCTTGCCATCGTGATATTCTTTACCGCCTTTAATCTTAAAAGATAAAACATCCGTTTCTCCATCATAATTCGGATCATGCAGTACCTTGAGGACAAAAGCATAATCCTTCACGGTTACTGGCGTGCCATCACTATACTTCACACCTGGTTTCAGATGGAATGTATATTTTAGACCATCCGGCGATACATCAACCTTGTCAGCCAAACTATTTTCATATGTACCATCTGCCTTCACCTGTAAGAAGGAATCAAATACTGTTCTGACCACATATAAATCATAAGTTGTTTGCCAGAATAGCGGGTTGAATACCCCTTTAGGTGATGTCATACCTACTACAATGTTATCTTTCCGATTCGTCGCTCCCGGAGGATTTTGCGACAGATCAGTTGCTTTAATAACGCCCTCTGTAACAGGTGCACTTGCTTCATTTCCCTCTGTTTTATTGCCCGCATTGCCTTCCTGTGGCTGTGCCTCATTGGCACCTCCGCTACATCCTGCAAACAGAACACCAACGATCGTAAGCATCATAAGCAAAGAAACCCATTTCTTCGTCTGCATCATCCTGTTAATCCCCCTTAGTCGGTTCTTTATTTAACAGCCTGTCTCATTCCTGCGGTGATTCGTTAAAGCTTGAGGTTTGAAAATGAAGTTGCACATCCTCCTTACTGTCCTAATAACGTAAACGCGTGTTTTAGACCTCTGGTCAATTTTGTGTACTAACAACCATTACATTTTTATTAAGGTTTATCTTAAGTGTAAAATAATATCACGTCAATATCTTTTTTTATGTAATATACAAATGCAAAACATCTATTTATGTAAAGTTTATGAATTTTACTTGTGGAAAATAACAAAAAACAGGACTCTATGTAATATAAAATAACATTTCAGAATGCCGAAATATTTACTCTGGCGAGTTGGGGAGCTTGCAATTTCACAAGCCATTAAAAGGTATACTATCGTTTATGGGTAAACATGGATTGTATTATTAGTAAGTTACAATAGATGGGACTTGTTGTCAATATAAAAAATCACGAAAAAAGACGCTCCCGGGATCGGGAACGTCTTTTTTTCCACCCACTACTATTCAGTAGTGTAAGGAAGCAATGCGATTTGACGGGAACGTTTAACAGCGATTGTCAACATACGTTGATATTTCGCACTTGTTCCAGTCACACGACGAGGAAGAATTTTTCCACGTTCGCTGATGAATTTTTTAAGCAGGTCTGTATCTTTATAGTCAATGTGAGTAATTTTGTTCACAGTGAAGAAACATACTTTACGACGTTTGTTGCGACCACCACGACGAGCTGGTCTTTTGTTATCGTCTCCGCCTTCTCTTTGTCTGAAGCCCATTCTTTGTCAGTCCTTTCCCAATTAAAATGGTAAATCATCATCCGAAATATCGATCGGTTTTCCGTCATCGGAAAAAGGATCCTGATTGTTTCGCGAGTTATTATTCCCGCGTCCACTATTGCTGTTACCGCCTCCGAAAGGAGACTCCTCACGCGCAGCTCCACCGCTATTGCCGCCACCGCCATCGCGGTTAGATTCCAAGAAACGCACATTATCAGCTACAATTTCAGTCACGTATACACGTTTTCCTTCATTGTTCTCATAATTACGCACCTGAACACGGCCTTCAACAGCCGTTAAACGACCTTTGCGAAGATAGTTAGCGCATGTTTCAGCAAGCTGACGCCAGGTTACGATCGGCAAGAAATCCGCTTCCCGTTCGCCGCCTTGACTCGTAAACGGACGGTCTACAGCCAGGGTGAACTGGGTTACTGCTACACCAGACGGTGTATAGCGCAGCTCTGGATCTTTGGTCAAACGACCGATCAGAATGACACGGTTCAACAATCCAATCCCCTCCTTTGAGCGTTGTTCATTACATAATCACGTACAATAATTAAGCTACGTCGTTCGTAATGAGATAACGAATTACTTCGTCAGAAATTTTCATGATACGCTCAAGCTCAGTAACAACAGCAGGTTCTGCTGTGAAGTTTACCAGAACGAAAGAACCATCACGGAATTTCTTGATCTCATACGCAAGACGGCGTTTAGTTACATCGTGACTCGTAATTTCGCCACCGCCGTTAGAGATGATACCTTGGAATTTATCGACTGTCGCTTGAACAGCTTCTTGTTCAATGTCAGGACGAATAATATACATCGCTTCATATTTGCGCATTCTTTACACCTCCTTATGGACATAAGGCCCTCAATCTCAGTTGAGAGCAAGGAACGAGCCTAAACTCGCACTAAAACAGTTTACCAAATCCAACAACTGAATGCAACCTACAAATTCGAAACATAAGCCTAAAACAGCTAAATATACTGCATATCATTAGCTTTATACAATTTTATATAACATCAAAAATTTCGCATATATAAAGGAAATCATTTGATTCACTCACTATCTGTATACCCGGTTTCGCATGTTTCTGTTCAAGACAGCGCACAATAACCGTTGCAGTCCAAATTCATTTATCTAAGGAGGTGCCACCATATGGGTGAAAAGACTGAGTTCGAACCAGGGGATAACGTCCCAAACGACGGCGTATATATGGAGGTCGGAGAAAAAAGCTTCCATACTGAAATTCAAAACCCGCAACAAGTAACGCTGGAAAGAGGCGACTCTTTTCCGGAGACCACCAACCATAATCGCAAATGGAAGAAAAAAACGAAAGCTCGTGTCCACTAATGTATATTTCTTAGGAGTTCTGGCCATATTATGATTAGGCGATACAACAGAGAGGTGTGGTTCCGTTGGACGACGTAGCCGGACAAACTGTTAGGAGATCCATTCCGGGCATTAGAAGCGTTAGGTTTGTGTAAAAGGACACTGTCTTTTCGACACGGTATTGCTGGTCAGTACACCGAGTTTCATGATGTGATTGGACAGATCGTATCCTGTTAAAAATGTATCGCCTACGATGGAGGACCTTTGTGGTCCTCCTTTGTTGCATTATCGGACTTTTTGCATATCCTGGTAAAATGCAGATTAATTGAGCTCCTTCTGCTAGAATATATCCAAGTACAAAGACCTACTATCTACGGAGGTTTAAAGATGAGCTATTCTCGAATATTAAAGTGGATATCAGGTATATTCGAATTGGTGCTTGCCGTACCAATTGTGGGGGGAGCTATTGTCATGGGGACCGGCTACTCGGCTCTGGGATTTATGCTTATCCTGCATGCAGTAACACTTATCCTATCGTTACGCAATCAGGAGGCGATCTACGGCTCTGTATGGGGAGTACTCACTTCTTTGCTGGCCTGGATACCCTTTGTGGGCTGGGCTCTCCATTTGATTGCGGCGATCCTTCTGATGATCTCTGGCTCAAAAAAAACAAAACGCTATCATTACCCGCCTAACCAGCTATAACAAAAGAGTGCTCCTAACGGCAATAATTTCCCCGCTGTCAGGAGCATTTTTTTGTTATAACGCCTTATTCATCCCAATAGATTTGTAATCGTTTCTTCCTTTACCCTCATGGTTTATCTTAGTGCTTTTCACTTTATCACAATCTGTTGACCTTTTATTCCAAAAACAAAAAATCCCCTACGTCACAGACGTAAGAGATTGGTTTATTTAATGAAGTTAGTGGCGGAAAGAGTGGGAGTCGAACCCACGCACGCCTTGCGACGCCTAACTGATTTCGAGTCAGCCCCCTTAGACCTCTTGGGTACCTTTCCGCAGCAAGGATAATTATATCATCATTGCAACTGTGACGCAAGCTGATTCTGGTTCATCGCCATTCATCTTTCTTGGCTCAATTTGCTTCTGTGTTTTGCTCGTCGACGTTGGCCTTTGATCGCAGCACTTTCTTCATGTTTTTTTCGAACTTGGCACGCGGAATCAGCACACTATGCTGGCAACCGACACATTTGATTCGAATATCCATCCCCATGCGGATAATTTCCATTTCATTCGTTCCACACGGATGGGGCTTCTTCATCTGTACAATGTCCCCTAGTTCAAATGACTTACGCTCCACCCTTCTCTCCCCCTTTTCTTCCTTGTTCGTCTTCTTTGTCTAGGGTTACCGCCGTCTCCAATGCTGCCTGACGATGTTCCTCATCCTCCAGAGCCTTCTTGATGTTATTCTGAATATCACGCTCTACCACGGCCCCTGTATTCGGCATACATTCTGCCACAACACGCACAATATACTCTGAGGTGGTCATGGACTGAACCCCTAACACATCCGGTATATTAAGTATCTGTACATTGGATTCTTCAATGCCTTGGATTGCCTGTTTTACCAAGCCAACTGCTTCCTCCAGGCTACGCTCGGCCTTCATTGGCACATCCACTACCGCCAACGCGTTGGACATGGAGAAGTTTGTTACCGTAGTAATTGAGCCATTCGGTAAAATGTACACCTCACCTTTCCAGCTCACCAGTCTGGTTGTACGCAGCCCGATCATTTCCACTGTACCCTTGAAAGTACCTGTCTGAATGACGTCTCCTACGGCAAATTGATCCTCAAAAATAATGAAAAATCCGGTAATTACATCCTTAACCAAGCTCTGTGCCCCAAAACCAACGGCCAATCCAAGCACTCCAGCTCCAGCAATCAGCGGGCCGAGATTAATGCCCATTTGCGATAGCACCAGCATAATTAAAATGAAATTAAATACAATATTGGTTATGTTTTTCAGTAATTCCCCAACAGTGGTTAACCGCCTTGTGTTCAATCGAAACCTGCCGTTATCTCCCTTTTGTTGCATTGACTTATCTATAATTTTATTAATAACTCGAATAAAGATACGTGTGATGATAAAAATAATCGCGATTTTCAAAATTACAAACAAAAAGGTCGACCACATCGCACTATCGGTAAGCCATTTCAATACAGCATCCTTCCAGTGAATTGCATCTTTCACTACGTCACCCGTGTCTAAATTATCGGTCAACCAATGTATAAAGGTCATGCTGTACTCCTCCTTAAACAAGGGAACTACTCTTCCTGCTTCCCGAATTCTATTTCCTACTATCAGGATTTTGCAAAATCCTCACTATATAAGCTTATCTACCGACTTCAAACATATGGCTATGAATATTCTACTTCCTGTGAGTATAAAAGCATAAGTTTATCCATATACTAGCTACTATCCTGAGCATAAATGTTACCCGCAGGCTAATTGTTATCTCAAGGTACTGCGAGCGTAACCTTCACACTCCACTACAGAGCGAAAGGAAGATTCCATGACTCATCCATCTGACTTCATTCCGGGGCAAGAACCCCTAAGTTTAAAAATATCACACACAGATCCCGGGATCCAATCAGCCATCATCCATCGTCTACTGTTCCATCTGCATCAGGCACCGAGTCTGCAAAATATCGTCATTATTTGCATCGGCACTGACCGTTCTACTGGAGATTGTCTGGGTCCGCTCGTAGGTACGCATTTATCACGCTACAAAAGCCCTCTGTTTAACCTATACGGTACATTAGAGGAGCCTGTACATGCCATGAACCTGCAAACGACACTGAACGGCATACAAGCCCGATATGAACAGCCTTATATCATTGGTATAGATGCATGTCTTGGACAAACCTCCAGCGTTGGATGCATTCAGGTTTCAGATGGTCCTCTCAAGCCTGGAGCAGGTGTAAATAAAGAATTACCGCCGGTCGGCGATATCCATTTGACTGGTATCGTTAACGTCGGCGGCTTCATGGAATACTTCGTGCTGCAAAATACAAGACTAAATTTGGTAATGAAATTATCAGATATCATTGCTGGCAGCCTATACTCCGCGATTAAGGAGTGGCACTACCGTTCCGTCCTGCTTGCTGCGCAAGAGTGACGGCTTCTTTTTCTTCAGGTGATAAGGAATAGGTGGACTGTCCCGCTTCTAGAGGCTTGGCATACACATATGAGCCATCTCGGTTATAAATGCCGGTTAATACCATACCATCCTGATTGTCGTCTACAATAGCCAGAGAGAAGCTTAAATCGCTTCCTCTCTCACCAAAGGCATTATAGCGTTTGATGCCTATATGTCCCTTCAAGCCTGTCAGTTTACTACGTAGTGATTTCATACTTGCACGATGGGTTTCTTGCTCATCCTCAATCGTATCCATCTGTACCTTCAAATCAATCAACAGTGTTTCCAAATTCTCGACACCACTGCCTGCCATCATGGTTTCATACTTTCGCCGCATATTCTTTAGCTTTGCACCCTGCACAATAATAACAATCAACAGGATGAGCAAAATAAGCACGATCCCTGCAACGATTCCGGCAAGCTGTTCCATGATTAGTCCATTCAATTCAGCCATATGCTTGCTTCTACTCCTCTACCCCAAAAATCATATTACTGCATACTTATATTTTATACGTTTGAGAACAGCGAAACAAATAACACAAGGCTATTAGTTTATCCATCAAAACCATTCTAATTCCTGCAATTCCAGACAAAGCAAAGACATATCTCACTTTCCATTTTGCTCAAGGAGACATGTCCATATTTCAACAAACTACTGTAATAGCTCCAGTAATCTTTCCAAATCCTGCTGACTGTAATAATTCAATTCAATTTTGCCTTTATCTTTATTGTGCTTGATCTTCACAGTTGTTTTAAAGCGTTCACGCAAGGACTCTTCCATATGGTCAATATAGGGGTCCTTTTTTCGTACCTTTGCTTTGGCTTTCGCCTCACCAGGCTTATGATCCAACTGCTGTACGGCTTCCTCCAGCTCGCGAACACTCCACTGCTGTTCAATACATTGTTGTGCTAACTGTTTCACCATGTCTGGATCTTTGAGGCCAACAATAGCTCTAGCATGTCCCATAGACAATGTTCCACGTGAAACATGATCTTTAACTTCTTCAGGTAATGCGAGCAAGCGAAGGAAATTGGCAATATGAGAGCGTGATTTCCCCACTTTCATGGACAACTCTTCCTGAGTTAAAGAAAACTGATCCATTAATCCCTGATAAGCTACTGCTACTTCCATAGCATTCAAATTCTCACGCTGCAAATTCTCAATCAGAGCAATCTCCATCACCTGCTGATCCGTAAAATTACGAACAACCACAGGTATCGTCGGATTCCCACAAAATTGAGATGCCCGAAATCGTCTTTCCCCGGCTATGATTTCATATCCTCGCAATACACTACGTGCAATAATAGGTTGGATAACACCGTGCTGACGAATGGACTCGGCTAATTCCTTAATGGACTCTTCATCAAACGTTTTGCGAGGCTGGTACGGGTTCGCACGCAACTGGCTCAGCGGAATGTCAACAACCTTATCCTCTTCATTGACCGTAAGGGAGGGAATGAGTGCATCAAGTCCTTTTCCCAACCGTTTACTCATAAGATACCACTTCCTTTGCCAACTCAATATATACCTCTGCCCCACGGGAACGGGGATCATACGTAATAATGGACTGGCCATGTGAAGGTGCTTCGCTGAGTCTCACATTGCGTGGAATAATCGTCTGATAAACCTTGCTTTGAAAATATTTTTTCACTTCTTCAATCACCTGTATACCCAAGTTCGTGCGAGCATCAAACATGGTTAACAACACACCTTCAATTTGCAATGAGGTGTTCAGATGTTTTTGCACTAATCGCACGGTATTCAACAATTGACTTAATCCTTCCAATGCGTAATATTCACACTGGATTGGGATAATGACTGAATCGGAAGCCGTCAATGAATTGAGCGTCAAAATACCCAGCGATGGTGGGCAATCAATTAGTATATAATCATAATTATGCTTAACGAGTTGAAGCGATCTTTTTAATCTCAACTCACGAGAAATAGTCGGCACCAGTTCAATTTCCGCGCCTGCTAACTGAATGGTTGCCGGAATTATATCTAATCCCTCAACCTGTGTACTGACAATAGCTTCGCTAGGATCAACCTCGTTAATGAGTACATCATAAATACAATTTGCCACATCCGCCTTATTGATACCCACACCGCTGGTTGTATTACCTTGCGGGTCGATATCCACGAGCAATACCCTTTTGCCGAGGGAAGCAAGTCCGGCGCCCAAATTAACGGAAGTAGTTGTTTTGCCTACTCCGCCCTTTTGATTGGCTACGGCTATTATTTTTGACACTTCATTCACCTCATAATTTAATCGGAATCCTGCTACACTCCATACCTGCAAAACGCTCTATGGAGACGTTACTTAGTCCTTATCTTAGGGATAACGGCAATTTCAGAATAGAATTGAGTATGCTGCGGTTTTATTCGGCGTTAGACAGAAAAAGCGGCAATTGCTGCCGCCTGTACGCTTCATCCCTTACTTACGTTTGGGAATTTGAATGACAATCTCATAGTGATCCTCATGATCAGATTCCTTGGTCTTGATATCCAAGCCTGAGCCAGACACCATATCAATGGATTGACGAATTGTATTCAGCGCAAGCCGGACATCCTTGGTAAAGGAAATCCGCTTCGATTTCTTATTAGTGGATACTTGTTTATAAAAGGCAACTCGTGCCTCTGTCTGCTTCACATTGAGTTCCTTGGCAATGACTTCATCTAAAACCTTGTACTGTAGTTCTTCAGTCTCTAATGACAATAATGCACGAGCATGACGCTCGGATACCTTCCGTTCCATTAGAGCCTCTTTCACTCTCTCCGGTAGATGAAGCAGCCGTATCTTGTTAGCAATAGTGGATTGGCTTTTGCCAAGTCGTTGAGCGAGGCTTTCCTGGGTGAGCTGATGTAGATCAATCAGCTTTTGGTAAGCTACAGCCTCTTCAATCGCAGTTAACCCTTCCCGTTGAAGATTTTCAATCAACGCGATGGATGCAGCTTGTGAATCATTAAACTCACGAACAATAGCTGGAATAGATTCCATACCCAGCTTGGTGACAGCTCTCCAACGACGTTCCCCTGCTATAATCTCATATTGCCCATTACGGAAACGAACGACAATCGGTTGAATTACACCATGCGTCTTAATGGTCTGGCATAGCTCATCAATCTTCTCGTCGTCAAATATGGTACGGGGCTGATAAGGACTGCTGACAATATCCCGAACTGGAATTTGTTTTATTTCGTCCCCAGTAGATCGCTCCGTCAAACCAAATAGCTTGGAAAATTGTTCTTTCATTCCGTATAATACCACCTAATTTCATAATAGCACCATACTAACAGCGCTTCGTGAAAAACAGTTCCTTACGCGGATCGTAGACCCTTCTATATGAAACAGCGCCGTAAGCGGGTACACTCCACGTACTCACCCGACATTTGTTGTCCCACTCCCCTATATGTATATCTGAATTCATGGGTATAGGAGCAGTCAACTTACATTAAAACGATTATCTCTATTCTATCACTTTTCCAGCCATAATCCTATCGTCTCTACCAGCTTTTCGGAAGGATCAGAGAATAAATTATGCATCCTCTTTGATCCCCAAATGTAAACAAGAACGCATGTTAGCAAAGAGGCTTTTATGTAAAGAGTCTATCAGCCATAAAAAAAGTGAATGTTTCACGTGAAACATTCACTTTCTTTCAAACATTTACACTAACGGCGCCTTCAAAGGAGTACCCGGCTTACGCGGATATTTCCGTGGTGTCGCCGCTCTTTTCTCAATAATAATCATATGTCTGGCTGCATCTTCAACAGGTAACTGGAAGGCCTGAACATGTTTGATTTTTCCCTTTAGCTCTTTCAAACTGTAAGAAGCTTCCTTGATTTCCTCGGTAGGATCATTGCCCTTCATCGCGGCAAAGTGTCCTCCTTCACGGACAAACGGCAAACAAAATTCATTCAATACGGCGAGACGAGCAACCGCTCTGGCTGTCACTAGATCATAGCTATCACGGTATCCTGGTTTACGCCCCAATTCCTCTGCCCTGCTGTGAACCAGTTCAACATTTTCCAAACCCAACTGCTCTACTACATGGGCCAAGAACTGTATCCGTTTGTTCAACGAATCTACAATAGTCAACTGAATCTGCGGAAAGCATATTTTCAAAGGAATACCTGGAAAACCTGCACCTGACCCAATATCGGCCAGGCTTTCCACATCTTTTAACGGAACATAAAAAGCCAGGGAAAGAGAATCATAAAAATGCTTGGTGTACACTGCATCGCGCTCAGTAATACCCGTCAGGTTCATTTTTTCATTCCACTCAACCAGCACACGGTAATATGCTTCAAACTGCTCTAACTGACTGTCATTAATCACAATACTATGCTCTGCCAGCCGCTGCTTAAATTGCTGTTGTATCGCGTCCATTATGATCCCCTTGCTGCTGTTACGCGGTTATAATGCTCCAGATAAACCAGCAAAATGGAAATATCCGCAGGGGTTACACCCGAAATACGGGATGCCTGACCAATCGACATCGGACGGATCTTTTCAAGTTTCTGCTTGGCTTCAATGGCCAGTCCTTGAACTTCATTGTATACAATATCCTCTGGAAGCTTCTTCTTCTCCATCTTTTGCAGACGCTCCACATGCATCAATTGCTTTTCAATGTAGCCCGCATACTTAATTTGGATTTCCACCTGCTCCTGTTCTTCCTCCGTAAGAGCTATAGGTGAAGGTGAGATTTGTGCTACTTGCGCATAACTGATCTCTGGTCGACGTAGCACCGTTAACAAATTACTGCCATCCTGTATCGGTGCAGATCCGCCTTGCTCCAGCATCTCATTGATATCAACTGGACGAACCTTCGCCAAGCGCAAGCGTTCAATCTCTTGATCTACCTTTTGCTTTTTATCCAAAAAGCGCTCGTATCGTTCATCCGTAATTAGGCCAATATCATGCCCAATCGGAGTCAATCGCAGATCAGCGTTATCATGACGCAACAACAGACGATATTCTGCACGTGACGTCAGCAAGCGGTATGGCTCATTCGTCCCCTTCGTCACCAGATCGTCAATCAGGACCCCGATGTAGCCTTGCGAACGGTCCAATACGACAGGCTCTTTGCCCTGCACCTTACGAGCTGCGTTAATCCCTGCCATAATTCCTTGACCCGCAGCTTCTTCGTAACCGGAAGTACCGTTAATCTGACCTGCTGTGAACAAGCCTGGGACTTTCTTCGTTTCCAAAGTAGGCCATAACTGCGTAGGTACCATTGCATCATATTCAATAGCATAGCCGTTACGCATCATCTCTACCTTTTCCATCCCCGGAATCGAACGCAGTACAGCTAATTGTACATCCTCTGGCAAGCTGGTCGACAAGCCCTGAACATAGTATTCAGATGTGTTTTTACCTTCAGGCTCCAAAAAGATTTGGTGCTTAGGCTTATCACTGAAGCGTACCACTTTATCTTCAATAGATGGGCAATATCGTGGTCCCGTTCCTTCAATCAGACCAGAGAACATAGGCGCACGGTGCAAATTATCATTAATAATCTGATGTGTTTCTACTGAAGTATATGTCAGCCAGCAAGGAAGCTGTTCATTATCCGAAGACTTCGTTTCATAGGAAAAGAACTTCGGTTGATCATCACCCGGTTGTATTTCCGTTTTGCTAAAATCAATCGTGTCCTTATGCACACGTGGTGGCGTTCCTGTCTTAAATCGAACCAGATCAAAACCCAGCTCTCTCAAATGCTCAGACAATCTCAACGAAGGCTGTTGATTGTTCGGACCACTCTCATACATTAGCTCGCCCATAATGATTTTCCCGCGCAGATAAGTGCCTGTGGTCAGGACAACTGCTTTACTTCGATACTCTGTGCCCGTCTTCGTGATTACACCTACGCAATGACCATCTTCCATAATCAGTTCTTCAACCATACCTTGGCGTAAGGTCAAATTCGGTTCCTTTTCCATCGTTTCCTTCATCGCATGCTGATAAGAGAACTTGTCTGCTTGTGCACGCAATGCATGAACCGCCGGACCTTTACCAGTATTTAACATTCTCATTTGGATAAATGTCTTGTCTATATTCCGACCCATTTCGCCGCCCAGTGCATCAATTTCTCGCACCACATGTCCTTTTGCAGGACCGCCAATAGACGGGTTGCAGGGCATGAACGCGACCATATCCAGGTTAATTGTGATCATCAACGTGCGACAGCCCATCCGTGCTGCTGCCAAGGCCGATTCTACACCTGCATGGCCCGCGCCTACGACAATCACGTCATAGTCGCCTCCTTGGTAACCCATACCTTTCTTACCTCCTTATACATTTCGGTCTTCACGCCGAATATGCTCTTGCATATCTATAACGATAGCAGGCTTATATCAGCCATGCTTAAATGTTCTATTTGCCTAGACAAAATTGTGAAAATATTTGGTCTATTAGCGCATCATGCGCAGTATCGCCTACAATCTCACCCAAATGCTCCCATGCCAGCCTTACATCAATCTGGATCATGTCGATCGGAACAAATTGATCAGCAGCTTCATAGGCATCTACCAGCGATTGGCGCGCCTTCTTCAACAAAGCAATATGCCGTACGTTGCTGACATATGTCATATCCGCTGATTCCAGCTTGCCGCTAAAGAATAACTTGGATATAGCCTGCTCCAGTCGGTCCGCTCCCTCATTTTCCTTCACAGACATCGGTACGATAAGCTCTTCAGGAACATAACGCAGCAACAAATCCCGGTCTACCTGGGCCGGTAAGTCCATTTTATTCATAATGACAATCGCTTGTCTACCGCGGATTTGTTCCATTAATGCCA
Source organism: Paenibacillus peoriae (assembly GCF_022531965.1). GTDB lineage: Bacteria > Bacillota > Bacilli > Paenibacillales > Paenibacillaceae > Paenibacillus > Paenibacillus polymyxa_D. The sequence goes on from NZ_CP092831.1 coordinate 5,834,642, forward strand.
TTTCATCCTCATGCAGTGGTTCGTTGGCGTTAATGACGATGAGTAGCAGATCTGCTTCACTAACCGCCGTTCTCGAACGTTCTACTCCAATCCGTTCCACAACATCCATCGTTTCACGAATCCCAGCTGTATCCAGCAACTTGAGTGGAATATTATTAATCGTCACATATTCCTCAATAACGTCACGGGTTGTGCCCGGAATATCGGTCACAATGGCCCGCTCGCCCTGAGCCAATGTGTTCAGCAGTGATGATTTCCCCACATTTGGTCTTCCAACAATCGCTGTGGTCAACCCTTCACGCAAAATCTTTCCCTGCTCCGCCATATGCAGCAGCCGATCAATTTCCATCATGACCTGACTGCTTTTATCCTTGATTAAATCAGATGTAAAAGATTCAACATCATGCTCAGGATAATCAATGTTCACTTCAATATGAGCAAGTGTCTCCACCAAAACATGACGCAAGCGACGAATATTCTGGGACAGCTGTCCATCTACCTGCTTCAAAGCCACCGAAAAAGCTTTATCTGATTTGGAGCGAATTAAGTCAATGACACCCTCCGCCTGACTTAGGTCAATACGACCATTCAGAAAAGCACGTTTCGTAAATTCCCCTGGCTCAGCCAGACGTATATTTTGCAGCAATAGTAAATCCATCACCCGTTTGACGGCTACGACCCCGCCATGAGTGCTGATTTCTACGACATCTTCTGTCGTAAAAGAGCGTGGCGCCCGCATTACTGTAACTAAAACTTCCTCCACCTTTTCCTGGCTTTGGGGATCTATAATATGTCCATAATGTACCGTGTGAGTTTGAGCTTTGCTTAGAGGCGTTTTACTACGAAACAAAGCCTCCACTTCCGTGACCGCATCTGGCCCGCTGACCCGTACAACCGCAATACCACCCTCGCCGACAGCCGTTGCAATGGCAGCTATAGTATCGCTCAACATAAAGTTTCTACCTCCTATCAAGTAGAAACGACATTGCCGTCCTTCATCAAGGACGGCAGCCGTTTCAGCGAGAAATATAAGAAAAAAAGCAATGGCTTCTGCATCTTGCAGAGAGCCATTGCGTCGGATTATTTTTTAGCAATGACGACGCGCCGATTGGGCTCGTCCCCCTTGCTGTATGTTCTAACCAGCGCATGCTGTTGGAGCTTGGCGTGAATCAGCTTCCGCTCCTGTGACGGCATTGGCTCCAGCACCACTTCCTTGCCATAACGAATAGCCTGGTTCGCCAACCGATCTGCCAAATCCTCCAGCGTTTTTTGCCGACGTGCACGAAATTGCTCGGCATCCAGCACAATTCGGATGAATTTGTCAGAATGACGGTTGGCAACGATATTCGTCAGGTACTGCAATGCATCCAATGTCTGTCCTCTGCGGCCGATCAACATACCGAGCGACGGACCGGAGATATCCAGTGTACTTTCATCCTTGCGGTGGCGGACATCAACTTTAACGTCCAATCCCATTCCTGTTGCTGTTTCACGGATGAAACGCACCGCCTCTTCATAAGGATCTACATGTCCCGAAGGTGCTTCTGTGTTCATCTGTGCTTCCTGTGCAACAGGCCCAGTTTCTTCTGATAAAGCCTGTCCCACGCTAGAAGGTGCTTGAGCCGATACATGAAATTCAGCCGCGTGTGTGGTTTCAGGAGACGGCTCAGAGAGCAACGCAAGCTCCACCTTCGCCTTCTTGACCCCGAGCCACCCCAGGAATCCTTTTGACGGCTGTTCCAACACGCTTACGGTTACCCGTTCACGGCTTACTCCCAGTTGGGAGAGTCCTTGTCTTACAGCATCTTCAACGGTTTTTCCTGATGTCACGACTTTGGTCATCTCGACTTTTTAGCCCCCTTCGTGTTTTTGCCGCCTTTTTTCTTACTATTGGAGGAACCCGTTTTCGCGAGACTGGCTGTTTTCACATTTGCCAGTGCTGCTTCTTTATCCTTATTCCGATAAAGGAAATAGTTTTGAATGATCGTGTAAATATTACTGTAGAACCAGTATAACGGCAAAGCGGATGGGAAGTTGTACGACATGAACAGAATCAGCACCGGATAGACGTACAGCAAAAATTGCATCGGTCCTTGCTGCGGCGTCGGATTCATTTTCATCATCATCCAAGTTTGGACAAATGTCGTAATCGCCGCCAAAATCGGCAAGATAAACAAGTGATCCGGTTTACCTAACTGGAGCCACAAGAAGTCATGATCCCGCAATGCCGAGTTATAATAAATGGCATTATAAAGCGCGATGAAAATGGGCATCTGTACTACCAAAGGAAGACAGCCAGCCATCGGGTTGACCTTGTTTTCCTGGAACAACTTCATCGTCTCTTGCTGGACTTTCTCAGGCGTATCCTTGTACTTCGCTTGAATTTCTTTTAATTGCGGCTGAATGGCCTGCATAGCTTTGGAACTACGTACTTGCTTGAGTGTAAGCGGCAAAATAATGGTTCGCACGATAATCACCAGAACCAGTACGGCCAGGCCATACTCTCCAGAGAACCATTGGGCAAATGTATCTAGCGCATACGAAAACCAGTAAACGACATATCTTTGCCAAACTGATCCATTGGCCAAGTCTGCCGTCGTGTAAGAATTGTGGGCCGTCTGGGCACATCCGGACAGCACAGCAACAAGTGCCAATAAGGCAATCAGGAGGAACCATTTTCCCCGTTGAGTCTTCAAACGCGACACTTCATAACCCCTTTCTTAACCAATCCATTCCAACGTAAATCATACCATATCCTGTAGGACAAAGATACTGACTATCGGCGTGAAGACTTGAGCAGCGAGGCTTTGCGTAGAACGTGCAGCACGCTTTTCTCCAGCTCTTGATACGACTTAGTAACTGCACCCTTACGAACGATAAAAATCAGATCAATCTGCTCCACCAATTCATGCTCATGATGGCGCACAATTTCCTTAACGATTCTGCGCATCCGGTTGCGAACTACTGCATTGCCGATCTTCTTGCTGGCCGAAATTCCGACGCGGAACTGCTCTACCTCTCTGCGGCGGAACCAGTACACCACAAACTGATGGTTGGCAAAAGATTTGCCATGGCGGTATACGCGCCCAAAGTCCGCCCGGTTTCGTAGACGCAATTTTTTTTGCACGGCGCTTCTCCTTGCTCATCTCTTTTACACATGTCGGTAAGCTAACCTTTACCTTTTATATAGTAAGAAGTATGGACAACATTCCAACATGGTAATCTCGCTTATTTTATATCCGTTTTCAAAAGCTTCATCTAATATAGGACAGGATGCTGGGCTTCTCCCTCTTCTTTCACTACATTTTTACAACAAAAGAAGAAGGGATCGCATCCCTGAATACCTCAATTATGAAAAAAAAGACCACCGTAGTGGTCTTTATGCACGCATTACGCACTCAATACTTTTCTACCTTTTTGGCGACGAGCTGCCAAAACTTTACGGCCATTCTTCGTGCTCATTCTTTTACGGAAGCCGTGAACTTTTTTACGTTTGCTGACATTCGGTCTGAAAGTCGGTCTCATTGTGCTGCACCTCCTTACAAGGAATACGTTTTATATGGAATATACCTAACATAGCAATCTCCACAAAAAACACCTTTGTACATTTAACCACAAATAGCGGTCAAAGTCAATGTACTTATAAACCCTCTTCCTCTTTTTCCCCTTCAGGAAGCCTCCTCCTCTTTACCCCGCTGACTCACTTCACTCTTTTATTCCCTTATTTCATAAAATTCCTTTCGTCTTTCCTCCATTATCAGCATTCTATTTGTAGTTTTCACTCCTCCAAAACTGTCCTTTTTACATTTATTCATTCTGTAACTTGAATCCATCCTATTTTCAGATCGACGTTATCAGGTTCGTTCAAAAATATTGTCGGAAACGTTACCGGAAATTTTCAACAGAAAAATAAGCCTCTGTGACCAAAAGGCAACAGCAATTATACACAGATTCACAAAAAGAACTGAATTGTGATTTAAATGGTCATAACCTGTGCATAACATTTTAGAGCGAAAAAGAGTTATTGTCGAAAACTGAACAAATTATAAACAATATCTTGTGTTGTGAATAAAAATTGTACACAACAGATTGAATTTGTGGATAAATAACCACGAGTCATTGAAATACAAGGCTTCTTTTGCTATGATGATATTACTTTTGAATGTGAATATGTTGTTTTACCCTCCATATTATCAACACCCTGTGGATAAAGTTGTGAACAAGTTCAATTTATCCATCTTTTTATTTTTGTGCGGATTCGGGATTCTGGGGATATATTCTACATTTTTCATTTGATTTCGACATATTGCAGTCCCGTTTTGGCCTGCGGGATCAAGAGAACGGATCGTGCCGCACATTCCCTCCTGAGAAATATCGCCTTTCTTCTGCTGGTCAGCAGCGGAATTTCCATTAGCTATTTTTCAGGGTCATTTTGTGCTGCGTTCTCTCACCACACTGCCGCATGTTTTAGGCGGCGGTATGTCTTTTTATGGCCTTCAACAACATTTTTGTGATTTTAGGCGTTTTGCCGAAGCGCCGAGAGCAGCTCTCTGCAGCTTAATTCGGTAAAATGTCAGGATTTAAAAGGAGTGACGTCT